>JALZBH010000186.1 GCA_030947625.1 Actinomycetota bacterium | reverse complement strand
GTCTTGTCGTAGAGCTGCTGCAACGCCTCGGCATCGGTGGTGTAGCCGGTCTTGGTGCGCTTCGTCTTCGGCATCGCGAGCTCGTCGAAGAGCACCACCTGCAGCTGCTTGGGCGAGCCGAGGTTGATCTCCTTGTCGATCACGGCATAGGCGTCGTTGGCAGCCTCGCGCACCCCGACAGCGAACTCGCTCTGCAGTCCGGTCAGCAGGTCGTGGTCGACCGCGATGCCGACGCGCTCCATGTCGGCGAGCACGTCGACCAACGGCAGCTCGACGTCGGACAGCAACCCGGTGCCGCCCCGGCCTTCGAGCTCCTCGTCGAGCGCGGCGGCAAGGTCGAGCACCGCCCGGGCGCGCAACATCGAGCTCTGCGCTGCGGACTCCGCACCGATCCCGTCCAGGCTCAGCTGCCCGTCGTCGCTCTCGCCCTGTTTGAGCTCACGCTTGAGGTAGCGCACCGTCAGGTCGGCGAGATCGTAGGAGCGCTGGTCGGGCCGGGCGAGGTACGCCGACAACGCGGTGTCTCGGGCCACCCCCGTCAACGGCCACCCTCGCGCCGACATCGCGAGCATCGGCCCCTTCGCATCGTGCAGCACCTTGGGCGCACCGGCGTCGGCCGCCCAGGCGGCTACTGCCGCATCGTCCTCGGTGGACAGCTTTGCCACCTCGACCCAGGCGGCCTGACCATCGGCCGTGGCCAACGCCAGCGCTGTGATGTCACCCGAGCCGGCCCGCCACGAGCCGTCGAGATGTACCCCGACGCGCTCACCGCTGCTGGCATGCTCGGCCAGCCACGGTCCGGTCTCGTGTTCTCCCAGCCGGACGGTCGTCATGGCGAACCCCGAGCCGTCAAGCTCCTCTTCGGACTCCAGGGTCTCGAAGAGCCGTTCGCGCAGCACCCGGAACTCCAGCCCGTCGAACAGCGTGTGCACCTCCTGCCGGTCCCAGGGCCGGACGCCGAGGTCGGCCACGTCCTTGTCGAGGGGAAGGTCCCGGACCAGCTCGTTCAGCCGGCGGTTGCGCACGACGTCGCCGAGCCGTTCCCGCAGCGAGTCGCCCGCCTTGCCCTTGATCTCCTCGGCCCGGGCGACGACGTTGTCGAGGCCGTCGTACAGCGCGATCCATTTTGCAGCGGTCTTGGGACCCACCCCGGGCACGCCCGGCAGGTTGTCGGAGGTCTCTCCGACCAGCGCAGCCAGGTCGGGATACCGGCTCGGCGGCAGGCCGTACCGCTCCTGGACCGCAGCCGGAGTGATCCGCGCCATCTCGGAGACTCCGCGGGTCGGGTAGAGCACCGTCGAATGGTCGGAGACGAGCTGGAAGGCATCCCGGTCGCCGCTGCAGATCAGCACGTCGTACCCGTCGGCAAGCGCTCGGGTGGTCAACGTTGCGATCACGTCGTCGGCCTCGAACCCGTCCTTCTCCAGCGTCGCCACCCGCAGCGCGTCGAGGACCTCCTTGATCAGCGACACCTGGCCGCTGAACTCGTCGGGAGACTTCGAGCGGTTGGCCTTGTACTCGGAGTACTCCTCGCTGCGGAAGGTCTGCCGCGAGACGTCGAAGGCTACCCCGATGTGCGTCGGCCGTTCGTCGCGCAGGACGTTGATGAGCATGGCGGTGAAGCCGTAGACGGCGTTGGTGTGCTGCCCGGTCGTGGTCGAGAAGTTCTCCACCGGCAACGCATAGAAAGCGCGGTAGGCAAGCGAGTGACCGTCGAGCAGGAGCAAGAGAGGGCGCGCATCTGATCCAGCAGTGCCAGGCACCCTGGAGACCCTAGCGGGTGGGGCGGACGGGCCTCTGAGCGCAGCGGACAGCGACTGGGCAAGATGAGCCCATGACCGAACCCGTGGCCAAACCCGTTTCCGAACCCAGCCAAGAACCCGTGGACATCGATGCGTTCCTCTCCGGAAGCCCCGAGGGCATGGGCGCCCTGAACGCCAAGATGGGCGTGCAGATCCAGGAGGTCTCGGCTCAGCGCGTGGTGGGGACGATGCCCGTGGAGGGCAACACCCAGCCCTACGGCCTGCTGCACGGTGGCGCTTCGATGGTGCTGGCCGAGTCGCTCGGCTCAGTGGGGGCGGCCGTGCACGGGCACCCGGACCGCCTCTCGGTCGGCGTGGAGATCAACGCAACCCATCACCGCTCTGCGCGTTCGGGAGTGGTGACGGGCACCGCGACCGCAGTTCATCTGGGACGCAGCTTCGCGACCTACGAGGTGGTCCTCACCGACGAGGAGGACAGGCGGGTGTGCACCGCCCGGATCACCTGCGCCCTGCTCGCCAAGGAGCGCTACACAGGTTCCTGACCCTGTGGACTAGCTGCTCTTGGCGGCGGACTCATGGCGACGCATCGTGCGCCGCTGGGCGAGCACATGCCGGTTGCCGACGGCCCGGCCCGAGGTGCGGAGGCCGCGCTCGGGAGCCACCTTCTTGCGCAAGGTGCCGGTGCTGGCCACCCGCAGCGTCGCGACCGTGGACAGGCCCAGCCGGGCAAGGAAGCGGTTCGTCTCGCGCGAGCCGCTTGCCGAAGCCGCGCTGACATGGGTGATGCCGTGTTCCTCAGCCCACACGACGGCAGCCTCGAGCAGCGCGTGCGCGTAGCCGTGGCGGCGGAACTCCGGACGCACCAGGAGGAAGGAGGTGTGCAGCACCCGCTGGGCATGGATCGGGCTGAACGTCGCCTGGCGCAGGTGCATCGCCGCGACGACACGGCCGTGGTAGTCGCCCACAAGCAGGTGCTCATCGGGGCTGGTGGTGAGGCGGTTCAGCGCGGACTGGGCGTACTCGCCGCCGATATCCCCGGGTACGTCCTCGGGCGTCCCGACGGTCTCGTTCCAAAGCTCGAGCAGATCTCCGGCGTCATGGGGTGACGCTTCGCGGACGACGATCGGATGACGCGACATGCAACAACCCCTCAGACCCCCGCCTGACCTTTGCCGTCCAGCGGCGATGAAAGACTAGCCCCAACCTGACCGGCTACGTAAAGGGGAGCGGTGTTCATCGGGATCGGAACGCTGGTCAACGCCGCCACCGTGCTGATCGGGTCGAGCATCGGCGTCCTCGCCGGACACCGGCTGCCGGAACGCACTCGCACCGTGGTCACCGACGGTCTGGGGCTACTCACGCTGCTGATTGCCGCCACCGCAGTGGCGAAGGTTGTCTCCCCGCGCCTCTCGGCGGTGGTGGGTACGTCGGCACCGATACTCATCGTGCTGGGGGCATTGCTCACCGGCGGAGTCATCGGTTCGCTGCTCCGCGTCGAGGAGCGCCTGGAAAGCATCGGCGGCGTGCTCCAACGAGCCGGCCAGCGTCTCGGGGGGAACGACGAACATCCCGGTCAGAGCCGCAGCAGGGAACGGTTCATCCAGGGGTTCGTGACGAGCTCGCTCATCTTCTGCGTCGGGCCGTTGACGATCCTGGGTTCCATCACCGAAGGGGTCGGCGGCGGTGCCCAGCAGCTGTTCCTCAAGGCAGCCCTGGACGGGTTTGCCTCGATCGCGTTCGCGGCGTCGTTCGGCTGGGGCGTCACGGCAAGCGTGCTGGCGATCGTCGTGGTCCAAGGCAGTCTTACCGCCCTCGGCGTCCTACTGGGCAGCTTTCTTCCTGGTGCCCACCTCGACGCGCTCACGGCCACCGGTGGACTGCTGCTGGTGGGGGTGGCACTTCGGCTGCTCGATCTCAAGCAGGTCAGGGTCGGCGATCTGCTGCCGGCGCTGGTGATGGCGCCAGTGCTCACGCAGGTTGTGGTAGGGCTGCACTGAGGGCTATTCCTCGCCCGCGACCAGGCCGGGGCCGTGCTCGATGACGCCGTCGGCGACCTGGCGCATCGAGAGCCGCAGATCCATCGCAGTCTTCTGGATCCAGCGGAACGCCTCCGGTTCCTTCAGGCCCAGGCTGTCTTGCAGCACCCCCTTGGCACGCTCGACCGCCTTGCGGGTCTCCAGGCGCTCGGTCAGGTCGGCGACCTCCGCCTCGACCTGGGTGAGCTCGGCAAAACGGCTGACCGCCATCTCGATGGCAGGGGTCAGGTCGGACTTCTCGAAGGGCTTGACCAGGTAAGCCATCGCGCCCGCGTCCCTGGCTCGCTCGACCAGGTCGCGCTGGCTGAAGGCCGTCAGGATCACCACTGGAGCGATCCGCTGGCCGGCAATCCGTTCGGCGGCGGCGATGCCGTCCAGGCGCGGCATCTTGACATCCAAGATGACCAGGTCCGGTCGGTGCCGCTCGGCGAGCTCGACCGCTTTCTCCCCGTCGTCGGCCTGCCCCACCACGTCGTACCCTTCCTCGGCCAGCATCTCCACGAGGTCCAGCCGGATCAGGGCCTCGTCCTCGGCGACCACGACGCGTCGGGGGATGAGCGGGGTGTCCACTTCCGCAGGCTATCGCCGAGCTGCGCGGTTCGGCGTACTCCCCTGGGAGCGCCCGAGCGGATTGCAGCGGTAATCTCTGCGCTGGTTCGCCCCGGTATCCCAATCGGTAGAGGAAGCGGTCTCAAACACCGTCCAGTGTGGGTTCGAGTCCCACCCGGGGCACTTGAAAAAGGCTTAGACACTTGGTTTCGACTAAGACACGTCCTGCGGTTCGTCTTGACACCCATCGCCGCCCCCGCGAGTCTTTCGGCACCGATCTCGCCCAAGAGATCGTTGACCCCGACCTACATTCCCCGTGGCCGGTGGTGTGAGACCCGCCCTCGGGCGGCCTTGAACAACGGAGGAAAACGCATGCGGACTCGTCCAATCGCGAAGTTTGCCGCAGTCGGTGTGATCGGCGCGCTGGCCCTCACCGGGTGCGGCAACTCGTCCAGCAGCAGCAGCGGCGGTGGAC
>JALZBH010000185.1 GCA_030947625.1 Actinomycetota bacterium | reverse complement strand
CCGCAAGCTTCCCGACACCGAGCGCAACCGCCTCAAGACGCTGCTCAAGGAGATCGTGCCGGAGACCGCCGGCGTGATCGTCCGGACGGCGGCGGAGGGAGCCAGCGAGGAAGAGCTGACCCACGATGTCGAGCGGCTGACTGCCCTATGGGGCCAGATCGAGAAGCTGGTCGAGGCCGGGAGAGCCCCCGAGCTGCTGTACGGCGAGCCGGACCTGACCCTGAAGGTCGTCCGGGACCTGTTCACCGAAGACTTCGCCAAGCTTGTCGTGCAAGGTGATGTTGCCTGGGACATTGTCTCCGACTACGTCGCCCAGGTGGCCCCGGACCTCGCCGAACGGCTCGAGAAGTTCGAGCCCGAGGACGGGAGCGCAGATCTCTTTACCACCTATCGCGTCGACGAGCAGATCGCCAAGGGTCTGGACCGCAAGGTCTGGCTGCCCTCTGGAGGGTCCTTGGTGATCGACCGCACCGAGGCGATGACCGTCGTCGACGTCAACACCGGCAAGTTCACCGGGTCGGGGGGCAACCTCGAGGAGACGGTGACCAAGAACAACCTCGAGGCGGCGGAGGAGATGGTCCGCCAGCTCCGGCTGCGCGACATCGGGGGCATCATCGTGATCGACTTCATCGACATGGTCCTGGAGTCCAACAGGGATCTGGTGCTTCGCCGTCTGGTCGAGTGCCTGGGCCGGGACCGGACGCGCCACCAGGTCGCCGAGGTTACCTCGCTCGGCCTGGTGCAGATGACCCGGAAGCGGATCGGGACCGGACTCCTCGAGGCGTTCAGCCAGGAGTGCAGCCACTGCAAGGGACGCGGGGTCGTGGTCTACGACCACCCCGTCGAGGCGCATGGCGGAGGCGCCGCAGACGGCGAGCCGCGCGGCCGCCGTGGCCGTAGCGGACGCAACCGCGGCGGTGCAGTCGAGCAGCCGGAGCCGGCTCGGCCCTCGCCGATGGACCTGGCCGGCTTCCGGCCGCACCTCGAGGCGGCCAACGACGGTGACGAAGACGGCACTCCGGACGGTGTTCGGGACGGTGTTCTGGACGGGGCTCAGGAAGAGGTCCTACCCGATCCGCAGCCCGAGCCAGCCCCGCAGCCCGAGCCAGCCCCGCAGCCTGTGCCCGAGCCGCAGCCTGTGCCCGAGCCGCAGCCTGTGCCCGAGCCGCAGCCCCAGCCCGAGCCCCAGCCGGTGCCCGACCCCCAACCCGAGCCACTGCCGACCGGACCGCGCCTGGTGACCACAACCCGTCGTACGGCGCGCCGCGCGGCCGGTCCACCCATCCAGTCAGCTGCCCCCGACCCGGGCCCCGACCCCGCGACCGTCGACGAGGGCAGCCTCATCTCCGTGCCGCACGTCCCGGTCAAGCGCAAAGGTGCCGCGCGCAAACGCTGAGCGCGGAACCTGTGACTGGGCCGAAGGAGCAGGCACGCCTACGGGCCGGGAGAGCTGAGGGCTCAGGGCCGTCCGTAGGGCTCGTGGGAGAGCAGCTGCACGTGCCCGTTGAGACAGCCGGTCGTGCGATGCGGGACGTACTGTGACCTGGTCGCGTTGGGCACGTACACCCGGAACCCGTCGGCCCGGTACGGCCAGCAGGTTGACGGCGAGTAAAGCCGAGCGCTGGTCTCGGAGACCAGGCTCTGCAGTCGCTGTCCGGGGGCGAGCACGTACGAGGCCACCCGGCCACCGGAGCGGACCGCCGCGGCACCAACCTGCGTCCCGTTGCCGAAACCAACGTACGACAGCCCGTCGTAACCGCCGGTGACACAGGCATGGGCTGAGGCGTTCCTCAGCACGATGTACCCGATGGTGTGCCCGGCGGCGGTGTTGTCGTACCTCCAGCTTGCCCTGAGCTCTGCATTGCCACAGTGCGCAACAGCGCTAGCGCCGTGCGCTGCAGGCATGCCGATCAGCAGCGCTCCCAGGGTGGCAGATGCTCCGGCAAGGGCGCCCATCCTCCCCAGTGTTCCCATGGTCTCGCTCCTTGTTCGTTGAGGTGCTTCAACGGCTATGACGCAGACGGGTCCGCCAAGGTTGCTCTCCCACGGGCAAGCACCCGCTGCTTTGACCCGACCGGCCCCGCCACGTAAAGTTGTCTGTTGGTGTGCCGAGGCGCGCCTACCTGCCCGGGCCTTCCGTCCGCGCGGCAGGTTCTTTGAGCAAGAGATACCCGAGGAGATTCGACGTGTACGCGATCGTGCGCAGCGGCAGCAAGCAGCAGAAGGTTGCCGTCGGCGACGTCATCGAGATCGACAAGGGCGACCACCAGATCGGCGACTCGGTCTCGCTGCCCGTGCTGATGGTCGTTGACGGCGACAGCGTCACCTCCGAGATCGGCAGCCTCTCCAAGGCCGGCGTCACCGTCGAGGTGCTCGGCGCCACCAAGGGCCCGAAGATCGTGATCGCGAAGTTCAAGAACAAGACCGGCTACAAGAAGCGCCAGGGCCACCGGCAGCACTACACCCAGGTCAAGGTCACCGACATCAAGCTCTGAGTTCGAAGAAGGATCAGCGATGGCACACAAGAAGGGGGCGGCCTCCACTCGGAACGGTCGCGACTCCAACGCCCAGCGCCTCGGCGTGAAGCGGTACGGCGGTCAGCTGGTCAACGCCGGCGAGATCATCCTCCGCCAGCGAGGCACCCACTTCCATCCCGGAAGCGGTGTCGGCCGCGGCAAGGACGACACGCTGTTCGCCCTAATGGCCGGCAATGTCGAGTTCGGCTCCAAGCGGGGCCGCCGAGTGGTCAACATCCTCCCGTCGGAGTGACCCCCGAGCAGTAGTCATGACGGCGAGCCTGGGGCGTCCCTGAACCAGCAGGGGCGCCCTTCGTCGTACTTTTTCGCAGATCAGGAGCCGATTTCAATGGCAGTCCCGACGTTCGTGGATCGTGTCGAGCTGCACGTGAGCGGCGGACGCGGCGGCAACGGGGTCGCGTCGGTGCATCGGGAGAAGTTCAAGCCGCTGGGCGGTCCCGACGGAGGCAACGGCGGCCCAGGTGGCTCGGTCATCCTGCGGGTCGACCCGGACGTGACCACGCTGGTCGACTACTACCACAACCCCCACAGGAGCGCGGAGAACGGCGGCCACGGTGCCGGCGGTCACCGAAACGGCTCGCACGGTGCCGACTTGGTGCTGGAGGTCCCGGACGGCACCGTGGTCTCCGACGAGTCCGGACAGGCACTCGCCGACCTCGTCGGTGTGAGCTCCGAGCTAGTGGTGGCCGCGGGTGGTCGCGGTGGCCTCGGCAACTCGGCGCTGGCCTCGTCCAAGCGCAAGGCGCCGGGCTTCGCGTTGCTTGGCGAACCGGGGGAGGACTGCTCGATCCGCCTCGAGCTCAAAGTGGTCGCCGACATCGGCCTGGTCGGCTTTCCGAGCGCAGGCAAGTCGAGCCTGGTAGCCGCACTTTCCCGAGCCCGGCCGAAGATCGCCGACTACCCGTTCACGACGCTGGTCCCCAACCTCGGCGTCGTTACCGCGGGCGAGGTGACGTTCACCGTCGCCGACGTACCGGGACTCATCGAGGGCGCCAGCGACGGCCGCGGGCTGGGCCACGACTTCCTGCGTCACGTGGAGCGCTGCGCCGCCCTGGTACACGTGGTCGACCTGGCCACGATGGAGCCCGACCGCAACCCGCTCGGTGACCTGGACGTGATCGAGGCCGAGCTGGAGCGGTACGGCGGCCTGCAGGACCGTCCGCGTCTGGTCGCGCTGAACAAGGTCGACCTTCCCGACGGGCGAGAGATGGTCGACCTGGTGATCGAGGACATCCGGGTCCGAGGCTGGCGGGTCGTTCCGGTCAGCGCCGTAACGCACGAGGGGCTGCGAGAGCTGTCCTTCGCCATGGCCGAGGTGGTCTCGGTACGTCGGCTGGAACGTACTCCGGCCGAGCCGGAGCGGGTCGTGCTCCGGCCGACCTCGGGGCGCGGCTCGGACGAGTTCACCGTGCGCGAGACCGGCGAGGGCTGGCGGGTACGCGGGGCCAAGCCAGAGCGGTGGATCGGGCAGACCGACTTCAGCAACGACGAGGCGGTCGGCTTCCTGGCCGACCGGCTCAACCGGCTCGGCGTGGAGTCCCGGCTGGTGGAGCTGGGCGCCGTCGAGGGCGACCCGGTGTTGATCGGCGACCCCGACAACTCGGTCGTCTTCGACTTCAGGCCGGGGCTGGATGCCGGCGCCGAGATGCTCGCCAGGCGTGGCGAGGACCAGCGGTTCACCGAGTCGCGCCCCGCGGCACGCCGGCGCCGAGAGATCGATGAAGCCATGGCCGAGCGTGCCGAGACCGAGACCCGGGCCGATGTCGCGCGCAAGCTGGACCGCTTTGGTGACCAGGGATGAACCGCGAGCAGGTCACCGGCGCGACCCGGATCGTGGTCAAGGTCGGCTCGTCCTCGCTGACGACCGCCGCAGGGGGTATCAATCCGGCCCGTGTCCGGACACTGGTGGACACGCTCGCGGCCTGCCGAGCCCGCGACCTGCAGGTGGTCCTGGTCAGCTCCGGAGCCATTGCCGCCGGACTCTCGCCACTGCTGCTGCGCCGGCGACCCCGCGACCTCGCCCGCCAGCAGGCAGCGGCGTCGGTGGGCCAGGGCCTGCTGATCCACCGGTACACAGAGGAGTTCGCGCGCCACCACCAGGTCACCGGACAGGTGCTGCTGACGCTCGACGACGTCACCCGGCGCAGCCACTACCGCAACGCCCAGACCACGTTCGAGACCCTGCTTGGTCTGGGGGTGGTACCGATCGTGAACGAGAACGACACCGTGGCCACCACCGAGATCCGCTTCGGCGACAACGACCGGCTCGCTGCCCTGGTGGCTCATCTCGTGC
>JALZBH010000184.1 GCA_030947625.1 Actinomycetota bacterium | reverse complement strand
CAGTGCCAACGCTGCCTCCTCGTTGAGACGCGGGGTCTGGGCGAAGATCTCCCGGGAGATCGCGGTGATGATCGGCAAGACCATGATCGCCAGCACGATCGAGGCGGTCAAGATCGTTCGTCCGTTGACCAGCGCAGGGCCTCTGAAGAGCACGATCCAGGACAGGTGGTTGGCCAGCCACGCGTACAAGGGCCCGACCTTGGGCCCGAGGAAGCCGATGCCCCAGAGACCGTAGACCACCGAGGGTACGGCGGCGAGCAGGTCCACGACGTACCCAATGAGTACGGCGATTCGCCGCGGCGCGAAGTGGGAGACCGCAAGCGCCACCCCGATAGCCAACGGAAGCGCGATCACCAGCGCGATGACTGCGGCAAGCAAGGTTCCGAACACCAACGGCCACACATAGGAGAACAGGTTCGCATGACCGCGCAGGTCACTCGGTGACGCCCTGAACGCCGGAAACCCCTGCACTGTGAGGAAGATCGCCACCCCCGCCAGGGCAAGCAGGATCAGCAGGCCCGCTCCTAGGGTGATATTGGCGAAGACCAGGTCGCCCAAGCGACGCTTGGGCGACCTGGTCTCGGCGCTGACGGTACTCACCTATGTGCTGGCCCGACGGTCACTTCGCCGTGATCGACTTGACGATCGCGGTGGCCTTGGTCTGTAGCGACGCAGGCAGCGGGGCGGAGCCGGCGTTCTTGGCGGCCAGCTGCTGGCCCTGGGTGCTGATGATGTAGTTCAGGAACCCCTTGACCGAATCCGCCTTCGCCTTGGGGTAGCTGGGGCAGGCGATCAGGTAGGAGGTGAGCATCAGCGGGTAGGCGCCTGCTGCGGTCGACTTCCGGTCCACCTTGATGGCCAGGTCGCCCTTGGCCCGGGTGGTGTCGACCGGTGAGGCCTCGAGCGCCTTGGCAGCTCCGGCCGCGGACGGTACGACGTACGCCGAGCCGACCTTGATCGAGGCCTTCGCCAAGCTGCCCGCCTGGCCGGCGTCCGCGTACCCGATGCTGCCGCTGCCAGACTTGACGGCAGCGACCAGACCCGAGGTGCCGTTGGCGCCTTCCCCAGACTTGAGCGGCCACACCTTGTCCGCGGGATACGTCCAGCCACCCTGGGCGGCCTGGCTCAGGTAGTCGGTGAAGTTGTTAGTGGTGCCGGAGTCGTCCGAGCGGTGCACCGGGTTGATGGAGGTGTTCGGCAGTGCGGCGCCGGGGTTCAGGGCCTTGATCTGCTGGGCGTCCCACTTGGTGATCTTGCCCGAGAAGATCGCGGCGACGGTCTTGGCATCGAGGTTCAGCTTGGTCACCTTGGGCAGGTTGAAGATCACCGCGATCGGGCTGACGAAGTTGGGCACCTCGACCGGGTTGGCGCCGCAGCGCGTCTTGGCGGCTGCCACCTCCCCCTTGGCCGAGTTGAGGGCGGAGTCGGAGGCGGCGAAGTCGGTTCCGCCGGCGGTGAACTGCTGTACGCCAGCACCGGACCCGGAGGCGTCGTAGTTGATGGTGAGCCCGCTGTTGGCCGACTGGAACGCGGCGCGCCAGCTGGCCATCGCCGCCTCCTGGGCGGTCGAGCCGGCGCCCTTGAGCGTGCCGGAGATGGCGGAGCCACCGCCACCGCCGGCGCCGGTGCCGCCGGTCGAGGACGACTCGTTGCCGGCGCCGCAGGCGGAAACCGAGAGTCCGAGGGTAAGAGCCGCAATGCTGGGTACGGCGAGGCGGCGTAGAGAAGTGCGGTTCACTTCGTTCTCCTGAGGTCTCGTTTACGTGACGTCACGAACCTAGGAAGCGCAGATGACTCAGCAAGCGGCCGTGGGTGAACGTGAGGTGAACGCTGGCGTCCTAGTTGGTCATCTGCTGGTGTGAGGAAGACAACGCCCACGTGAACGGCGACCGGGTCCGAACGTGTCGCCCGCTTCTCTAGCGGACCAGGTGCCGCTCGGTCGCGACCACGCGCTTCTTGCGGTGGTGGACGACCATGGCCTCGGCCGGGGCGAGTGGCTCCTCCTCGACACCGAGCAGCTCGAAGACGCTGGGCAGGACCGGCCGGTGGCTGCAGAGTACGGCGGACTCGCGGCCGGTCAGCAAGTCGTCGAGCACCTCGGCAAGCTGCTCGGCGGTCCACTCCTCCTCGCTGAGGTCAGACAGCTCGTCGTACTTCAACACCTGTTCGTCGAGATAGGGGCGCACGGTCTGCGCGCAGCGCTTGCTCGAGGAGGTGACCACTCGGGTGACGCCATAGGCACGCAGGAAAGGGGTCAGCGCCAAAGCCTGTTCCCGCCCCACCCTGGTCAACGGTCGCCGCCGGTCTTCGCCGCTCCAGCGCTTGCGCGACCGCGCCCGGCCATGGCGCAGGACGACCAGTGCGTCGGTGCGCTTGCGGAGCTTGCGCGCGTGCTCGAGCAGGGCGACGTCGTCGAGGTAGGTCAGCCGGCCGGCCGCTGCGTCGAAGTCGTACCAGCCGACCCCGTCGATCTCGGTGGTGGCCTGGAAACCCGAGACGTCGTCGTCGCCCATGACGTGACCAACCCAGTAGTGCACGGTCTTCGCGCTGCCACCGGAGACGACGTACAGCTGGGGTGGCAGCTGGCGTCCGAGCCGGATCTCGACCCCGGTCTCCTCCAGCACCTCCCGGCAGGCGGCCACGCTGACGTGCTCCCCGGGGTCGACCTTGCCCTTGGGGAACGACCAGTCCTCGTACTTCGGCCGGTGCACGAGGAGCGCCTCGGGACGTTCACTGGTGCGGCGTACGACGACGGCACCTGCTGAGACGACGTCTGGCCCGCTGGCCGACCCGTTGGTCTGACCGCGCTCGCGTGAGGCCATGCGCGTAGTCTCACATCGGCGATGGCGAAAGGGGTACTCGGCGTGCGAAAGCGTCTGGTCGTCGTCGCAGTGGTTGCTGTCGCGGTGGTCCTGGTGAGCAGCCTCGTCGTCATCGGGCGAAGCGTCTGGGAGCGGCTGCATCGCACCGACTTCCAGATCGCTCTCGGGTCGGTGCCGGCGAACTCGCTTCGGGTCTCCTACACCGACTGGGCCGTCGTACGCCATCGGCTCGGGCTGGACCTCGGCGCGGAACCGTCGCCTGGCCAGGTCGACAAGCTGATGAGCCGGGCCTACGACCTGGACCTGTCGGCGGCCTCCAGCCTGTCCAACTCGGCCCCGGCACTGCAGTCGAAGTACGGCTTCTCGCCGGCGAACGCGTCATGGGAGGCCTATGCACAGTCCCGTGCGGGCGCGACGATGGTGATGGCGATGCCGAAGGGCACCGACTTCGGCCTGCTCGCCCAGAACCTGCGGTCACTGGGTTATGGCCAGCCCAGAGGGGACACCGGCGTTTGGACCGGGGGGGTGGATCTGGTGTCCTCGATCGACATCTCGATCACGCCGGAGCTGCAGTACGTCGTACTGCTGAAGAAGCAGCGGCTCGTGGTCACCAGCGATACCAGCTCGTACGCCGCCACCTCCGCCAACGTGGCCCAGGGGCACGCCGACTCGTTGACGTCGTCAGGTCCGATGAAGCAGCTTGCCGGCCGGGTTGGCGAGCCAGCCGCCGCGGTCGTCTGGGCCGGCGACTTCGCGTGTGCGGACCTGGCCATGTCCAAGGCGGATGCGGCCAGCCAGCGCCAGGCCGACCAGCTGGTCGCTCGAGTGGGTGGGGTCAGCCCGCTCTCCGGTCTGATCTTGGCTATGGGTGCCGACCGCCGGCTGACCGTCGCCGAGCAGTTCGACTCCTCGGACCAGGCCGACCGGAACCTGCGACCCCGGGCACAGCTCGCGGCCGGCGAGGCGGTCGGCCGCGGCGGCTCGTTCTCCGACCAGTTCAAGCTGACCAGCACCAAGGCGGTGGGATCCACCGACCTCCTGGTGTTGACCCCCAAGGCGAGCACGGGCTACGTCTTGTCGGCGCTGTACGACGGCCCACTGATCTTCGCCACCTGCTGAGCCGCGGGCGAGGGGAATGGTCAGGTCGGGCGCTGACGCTGGCGCCGGTGGGTGGCGATCAGCGTTTCCTGCAGGTCGATTGGCCGCTCACCGTCCGGGGCCTTGATGTGCGACCAGACCCCGTCAGCGTCGAGCTCCCAGGCCGACGTACGCGGGTCGAACGCGAGCTCGAGCAGCTCGCCGACCTGGGCCACCTCCGCCTCGGTGGGCAGCTTGACCAGCACCTCAACGCGCCGATCGAGGTTGCGGTGCATCAGGTCTGCCGACCCGATGTACGCCGAAGGCTTGCCGCCGCCGGCAAACCAGAAGATGCGGCTGTGCTCGAGATACCTGCCGAGGATCGAGCGCACCCGGATGTTGTCCGACAGGCCAGGCAATCCCGGACGGAGCGCACAGATGCTCCGGATCCACAGCTGCACCGGCACGCCGGCTTGAGAAGCGCGGTACAGCTCGTCGATGACCGCCTCGTCGACCACGGAGTTCGCCTTGATCCGGATCGCCGCCTCATGGCCGTCGCGATGGTGAGCGATCTCCTGGTGGATGCACTCGACCAGCCCACTGCGCACGGAGTCCGGCGCCACCATCAGCTGGTCGTAGGAGGCGTTGCGGGAGTATCCGGAGAGGTTGTTGAACAGGTGGGCGACGTCCTCGCCGATCGTCTCATCGGTGGTGAGCAGCCCGACGTCCTCGTAGAGCCGCGCGGTCTTGGAGTTGTAGTTGCCGGTGCCGATGTGGGTGTAGCGCCGGATGCCCTCGGGCTCCTCCCGCACCACCATCGCCAGCTTGCAGTGCGTCTTGAGCCCGACGAGCCCGTAGACCACGTGGCAGCCGGCCTGCTCCAGCTTGCGGGCCCAGCGGATGTTGGCCTGCTCGTCGAACCGCGCCTTGATCT
>JALZBH010000009.1 GCA_030947625.1 Actinomycetota bacterium | reverse complement strand
GAGACTTGCCAGTGCCCTCGAGGCCGGCCCGACAGGTGACAGCTGCCTCGACAAACGGGTACGGCGGAGGAGTTGGATCTGCTTGTCGCGGCGTCCTAGGAGTCCGAGGTTGACGCCAACGGACTCATTGCCGCTAGCGCGATGTGCTCGGTCCCGATCTGGCCGCTCACGACCGATTGTGGGCGACTGCCGTGCGGACCAGGTCGACGAATGCGTTCTCGTCGAGCACGTCGCCCTCGTGAAGGTCGATGGCGCGTCGCGTGCCGGCCTCCAGGCTCGCATTGAACAGACCGGCCGAGTCGTCGAGCGACGCGCCCTTGGCGAACGTGAGCTTGACCTTGTCCTGATAGGTCTCCACGGTGCAGACGAGTCCGGCGCAGGAGAAGGTCGGGACGCCGTCGGGATTGGACGCCTTGCGCCACTTGGCCTCCTCGACGATCTCGGGCTCGGCGCTCAGGATCAGGGATCGAAGCTTCTTGATCGTCACGGCCCGCCAGTCATCGCTCACGCCGCGACCATACCCGCGAGGGCGCACGGGCAGAAACCTCCCGAGCGCGATGTCGGGCAGCCCCGACGGTCATAGCTTCGACCTCGACCTCATGCGCGTTGCGTGGCAGTCCCCGAGCGCCTAGCGTTGCTCTTCTCATGGCAGGGGAGACCTGCCCGTCTGCGGCTGTGCGTCAGCAGATCGGAGAAGCGTAGCGGGATGACTGCTCACCTCCTCGCGCTCTGCCTCGATGCGAACGACCCGCTGCGTCTCGCGCGCTTCTGGGGCGGCGTCCTGGGCTGGGGGATGGTCGAGGACCCCCGCGGCGGCATCGCCCTCCTGCCAAGCGACGACACCGGGTTCCGGATCCGATTTCTCCCGACCCAGCAGCAGAAGACCGGCCAGAACCAGATGCACTTCGATCTGACGAGTACTTCCCTGGAGGGCCAGCAGGAGACGGTGGCGAGGTCGCTCGCGCTCGGCGCCGGGCACGTCGACATCGGTCAACGCCCGGAGGAGGGTCATGTGGTGCTCGCCGACCCCGAAGGCAATGAGTTCTGCGTCATCGAGCCGGGCAACCAGTTCCTTGCTGACTGCGGCTTCATCGGAGCGCTTGCGTGCGACGGTTCGCAGGACGTCGGGTACTTCTGGAGCGAAGCGCTGGGCTGGCCGTTGGTCTGGGACCAGGATCAAGAGACCGCGATCCGCTCGCCGCGCGGCGGTCCGAAGATCACCTGGGGCGGTCCGCCAATGATGCCGAAGACCGGGAAGAACCGGCTGCATCTCGACCTCGTCCCACCCGTCGACGGTGATCAGCAAGAGGAGGTCAACCGTCTCGTGTCCCTCGGGGCGACTCGAATCGACATCGGCCAGGGCGAGGTCAGCTGGGTGGTGATGGCCGATCCGGACGGCCATGAGTTCTGTATGTTCCCTCCCGAGATCACCGGGCCTGGCACCGCGAACGCCGCCCGTAGGGATCCTGCAGCGAAACGGCCAGCGCCTCGTTGGTGAGCGTGCCACGCGCCGCTTCCCCAGCGCGGGGGCAACAGACTGCTGCTCCAGGTCCATCTCTACTTCGCTCGCCGGCTGCTACTTCGGCTCGGTAGCAGGTTGAAACGTGCCCACACGGGCAGCGCCTAGGTCGCGGGTCGCACTCCGACAACCATGTCCACCGGGTCTCGGCTCGACCAGTCGGTAGCGTTCAGACGTGAATCCCCCCGCCCGCAAGGTGAAGTCGCTGGTCTTCGTCGTGGGCGCGGCCAGCCTCGGTGCCGAGATCGCGGCGGCCCGGCTGCTGGCGCCGTGGTTCGGGGCCAGCACGATCGTATGGGCAAACACGATCGCCACCGTGCTAGTCGCCCTCTCGATCGGCTATGCGCTCGGCGGGCGGGTGGCCGACCGCAATCCAACCATCGGAGGGCTGTCCCGGCTGGTGCTTGTCGCGTCGGTTCCGCTGGCCATTGTCCCATTCGCGGCGGGCCCGTTCCTCAGGCTCAGCGTCCAGGCCTTTGCGCATCTCTCGATCGGTGTGTTCCTCGGCTCGCTGGTCGGGGTGAGCGTGCTGATTGCGGTTCCGCTGCTGCTGCTCGGCATGGTCTCGCCGTACGCCGTCCGGGTCAGCGTCCACCGTGTCGAGGACGCCGGCCGAACCGCGGGACGGCTGTACGCGATCTCGACGGCGGGTGCATTGGTCGGGACGTTCCTGGCGGCCCTCCTGTTGATCCCGGTGGTGGGCACCCGGCGCACCTTTCTGCTCTTTGCGGCCGCGCTGGCATTGGTTGCGCTGCCCGGCCTGACGAGGCGGCTGGCCGCGAGCGTCGTACCCTCCGTGATCCTCGGCCTGGTCCTGCTTCCGGTTGGGACGCTCAAGCCGGAGACCTCCGCCGGCGACAGGGTCATCTGGGAGCGCGAGACGCAGTACCAGTACGCCCGCGTGATTCAAGCCCCGAACGGCGAGCGCAGCCTGGAGCTCAACGAGGGCCAGGCGGTGCACTCGCTCTTCCGGCCGGGTGGCTACCTAGTCGGCGGCTACTGGGACGACATGCTGGCCGCGACCCAGGGTGGGGGGCGCCGTCCTCGGGCGGTAGCGATTCTCGGCAGCGCTGCCGGTACCACGGCCCGCGCGATCGGGCACTACTTCCCGGCCACCCGGGTCGATGCCGTCGAGATCGACCCGGCGCTGACCGCCGTTGGACGAGAGCTGTTCGCCCTGCGCGGCCCTCGGCTGCACACGTACGCCGCGGACGCGCGACCGTGGCTGCGAGACAGCAGCGGCGGCTTCGACGCGATCCTGGTGGACGCCTATCGGCAGCCCTACATCCCGTTCTACCTCGCCACCCGCGAGTTCTTCGCCCTGACCCTGGCCAGGTTGGCCGCCGGCGGCGTCGTGGCAGTCAACGTCGGCCATCCATCGGGTTCGACCGCCCTGGAGAAGGTTCTCACCGCCACCATGGCAGCGGTTTTCGGACGGTCGCACGTCTGGCGGGACCCTGTGAACGAGACGAACACGGTACTTCTGGCCACCACCACCGTCGATCCGGCCGCTCGGATGCGCAGGCGGGGCTCCGCGGCCCCCGGCCTCAAGGCCGCGATCGACCGTGCGGCAGCTCGGCTGACCCAGCCGCTTGCCGGAGGGGCGGTCTACACTGACGACCGGGCGCCCGTGGAGTGGCTGATCGACGCGTCGCTTGCGCAGGTGGGTGAAAATCACTGACCAGCGCTGGGTATGAAAACCCGACCCGATAGCGGAGGCTGTGGCCGCCGAGCTTGGGCTGGGTGCCGAGTTCACGCTGGGAAAGGTAGTGCACGATGCCTGAGTTCATGGACGTACATACAGGGATGGCAGGAGTCACGGCCGAGGCGCTCCACGAGGCGCACCAGGCCGACCTGGCCATCCAGGGCGAGGAACAGGTGAACTTCAAGCATGCTTGGGCCGATCCTGAGAGCGGCATGGTGTTCTGTCTCTCGGAAGCCCCGAACGCCGAGGCGGTGCAGCGCATCCACGAGCGAGCTGGTCATCCGGCTGACTCCGTCTATGAGGTGCCAGTACAAGCCTGAACCTGGGGTGAACGGGTAGCGCTCAGCCGAGGAGCCAACCGTGTTGAGCTGACGCCCACCTCGGTAGGTGGGTGCGCCCGACGAATGGGACGATCGGGTCGAGCCGGATCCCCGCGGCTCCCCCTCCCATCCGCAAGGAGCGCACGTGTCGAGTCTGCCCCTGCCAGTGCTGCTCCTGACGTTCGCCACGGCTGCTGCTGCCATCTGGGTCGCGGGTGTCCAGCTGTCGAACCAGACCGACGTGCTGGCCACCCGCCTGCACCTGGGCGCAGCCATGGGCGGACTGATCATGCTGGCCATCGCCACCAACCTGCCGGAGATCGCCATCGTCGCGAGCGCGTCGCTGTCGGGCAACATCGGGGTGGCAGTCGGGAACATCCTCGGCGGCATCGCCATCCAGACCGTGGTCCTGGTCGCCCTGGATGCGTTCGGGGTACGCGGCAAACACCCGCTCACCTACCAGGCCGCCTCCCTGGTGCTCGTCCTGGAAGCGGCCCTGGTGAGCGCGGTCCTCGCGGTCGTCGTCGCCAGCACGCAGCTTCCCTCGCACCTGATCGCGTTTCGGCTGACTCCGGGACCCGTGCTCATCACGATCGTGTGGGTCGTCGGGCTGTTGCTGCTCCAGCGCGCCGGGAGGTCTTTGCCGTGGCATGACTACGGCGAAGCGCCTGACAACCAAGGACGCCCTCGAGGCCATTCCCGGCACCAGGCCGAGCAGGACGCCACCTCCAAAGGCATCAGCACCGCCCGGTCGGGCACGATCTTCGGCGTTGCTGCGCTGGTAACCCTGGCCGCGGGAGTGGTGCTCGAGCGCAGCGGCAACGCGATCGCTGGCCACGTCGGTCTGTCCGGCGTTCTCTTCGGCGCGACCGTGCTCGCCGCCGCCACGTCGCTTCCCGAGCTGTCCACCGGCCTGACGTCGGTGCGCCATGGCGACTACCAGCTCGCGGTCAGCGACATCTTCGGGGGCAACGCGTTCCTTCCCGTGCTGTTCTTGTTGGCCACCCTGTTGTCGGGCACGTCGGTGCTGCCGCAGGCCCAGTCCACCGACATCTACCTCACCGCGCTGGGGATGCTGCTGACGCTGGTGTACGCCGCGGGCCTGGTGTTTCGTCCCCGACGACGGATCGCCCGAATGGGGATCGACTCCCTGGTCGTGCTCGTCCTCTACGTGATCGGCATGGCGGGCCTGTTCGCCATCGCGGCCAGCGGCTGATCGCGTATACATGGTCCGTGCCTGACTCCAAGTCCAAGCAGCCACAGCCTGGCGAGACTCGGCTCTCTGCTGCCGTTGCGGTCTTGGTCGCCATCGCTCTCTACGCAGCCCTTCCGCAAGAGCTGATCCTCGGACCGCGGTACGTGGTGCCAACTCTGGAAGTCCTTCTGTTCATACCGCTGGTGGCGGTGAACCCGCGGCGGATGACCAAACAGAACGCCGCACTGCGGCGCCTGTCCCTTGCGCTCGTACTCCTCATCGCGGCAGCAAACGCGACCGCGCTCGTGCTACTCGTCCACGCGCTTGTCTCCGGGGCGTCCGCCCGGGGCGCGACGCTCCTGCTCGCCGCCGGGCAGGTGTGGCTGACCAACGTCATCATGTTCGCGCTGGCGTTCTGGGAGTTCGACCGCGGCGGCCCGGTACGGCGCACCAGGGGACGACATGAGCCATTGCCAACAGCTGACTTCCGCTTCCCCCAGGACGAGGACCATGACGCCATCGGCGAAGTCGCTGCCGGGTCAGCGGAGAAGTCCGGATGGACACCGGGGTTCATCGACTACCTGTACGTCTCGGTGACGAACTCCTCCGCCTTCAGCCCGACGGACACGATGCCGCTCTCTCATCGGGCAAAGCTCCTGATGGCCCTGGAGTCGGTCTCTGCCCTCGCGCTCTCGGTGCTGGTGATCTCCCGGGGCGTCAGCCTGCTGAAGTAGCCAACATCAGGCCAGCCCGCGGATCGCCCTCGCCGGAGGGCGCCGGCCGGCGATGGCGCACACCATGTCGACGACCTGACGGGTCTCGACCACCTCGTGCACGCGGAACACCCGAGCCCCGGCGAGCGCGCATACGGCCGTAGCGGCCAGCGTCCCGGTGAGTCGCTCCCCTACGGGCAGTTCCAGGGTCTCGCCGACGAAGTCCTTGTTGGACAACGAGACCAGCACCGGCCAACCGGTGGCAGTAAGCTCGTCCAACCGGCGGGTCAGCTCGAGCGAGTGGAAGGTGTTCTTGCCGAAGTCGTGTGCCGGATCGACCAGCACGCTTCGCGGATCGACACCCAGGGAGACTGCCCGCTCGACTTGCCCGACCGTCGAGGCGATCACCTCCGCCACCACATCGGCGTACTCCACCCGGTGCGGGCGCGTCCTCGGGAGGAGGCCACCGGTGTGGGTGCACACCAGACCAACGGCGAACTCAGCCGCGACCTCGGCCAGTCCCTCGTCGTACCCGCCCCAGGCGTCGTTGACCAGGTCGGCGCCCTCCGCACACACGGCGCGCGCCACCTCGGCACGCCAGGTGTCCACGCTGATCACCAGACCTGGGTACGCCGACCGCACCCGGGCGACGAACTCGACGACCCGCCGCCGCTCCTCGGCCGCATCGACCTCGGCGCCGGGCCCCGCCTTGACACCGCCTATGTCGACGATCTCGGCGCCCTCGTCGACGACCTGGGCCACCCGGTCGAACGCCTTGTCGGCCGCCCAGGTCGATCCCCTGTCGTAGAACGAGTCCGGGGTGCGGTTCACGATCGCCATCATCATCGTCGCGTCGTCGGCGAACTCCGCCCGGCCCAGCTTCAGTGGCATCCTGTTCCTCCACCCTCCAGCGCCAACAACCGCCGCGCCTGGACCACCTCGTCACTCTAATGGGGACGCGGCCACGCCACTTGGAGCAGGGGAGCCGGCCCGCTGTTCCGGGCACCTTGATGCGGCGCCAACCAAGAGCTCCGACCATCAACTCGCGATCGTCCTGCGAGGGGGCAGATCCGGTCTACACCGCATATCCGACTTTCGTACGGACAGCCACTCGGCGCACAAAAGAGCTGCAAACTGTGTGCAGGGGCTGGAGTTCTTCGGTTCCTCAACGGGGAGAACACAACGATGACGACGTACGCCGCCGACCACGCCCAAAGGGCCGCCCAGCCGGTGACCCCTGCACAGCCTGGTCCGAGTCAGCCACGGGAGCCCGAGCATCCATCGGGTCGGCTGCAATGGGTGTCGCCGCACCCGGGTCGCTCACTGCTCGGCGCACCGCTCATCCTGCTGCTCGTCGGCACCGTTACGGGGCTGCTGGTCGCGGTCTCCGCCCGTTCCACCTGGGCCATGCTGTACGTCGGCCAGCCGGCCGTCCTGGTGGTCGCCGCCGGATACCTGTTGCTGGCCCGCAAACCCCGGCTGATCACGCTGACCGGCGCGACCCTGGAGGTGTGCGACCGTGGCCAGCTCACCCGCTTCGACCTGAGCGACCCCAACCTGCGACTCGAGGCGAGCTGCGACAAGACCAGTTTCCTGTCCCCGGACGGCCGTTGGGTCGTGATCGGGGATACCGACGTCGAGTGGGCCGTCTTCACCAAGGCGTTGATCTGGTACCGCGAGCTCGCCGACGGCCACGCTTCGACCACCCCGACTCAGGCTCAGTAGTCGAGCGAGGCCAGCCGCAGACCACCGTGCCAGCCCTGGTCGGTGAGGTACGCCGCCGCCGGGACCATCTCAGACGTGACCAGCCCATGCTCCTGGGTCAGCTCGTCGACAACCTCGAACGACGCCGCGACCCGCTCGGGAGTGTCGACGAGGACTGTCACCACGGGCACCCGGCGGCCTACCCGCAGCAGGTGATCGCCGTGCGGCTCGTGGTCCCCGGTGAACCCCCACACCCCGCGCAGCGACGTGGCACCCCGAGCCGGACCTGACCGGAGCCGTCGGAGCAGTGCGCGATGGACCGGATGACCCTCGTGCAGATGCGACTCGGAGGTGTAGATCATCAGCTTCTGCCACACCCCCAAGCCGGCCGAGTCCGTGGCCGGCAGCGCATCCGGTCGGGCGAGCAGCTGGCCGTCGCGTTTGCACACGCGCACTCGCTCGACGGTGATGATCGGCCGAGCAAGAAGACCGGGCAGCTCAGGCAGTACCCGTTGGATGGGTCCGCCGACCGCAAGGATCACTGTGGGCACGTCGACGTTGCGGTCGAAGAACCTGGCCCGCTCTCGGACGCCGTGACTGGTGCCGTCGACTCCCGACAGCACGGATGCACCTGCCACCCCATGGGTCCGGAGCAGCTCACAGACGGCAACATGAGCCGGGATTCGGCCTACCCGCTCGTACCGGCCGACGTAGATGGTCAGCTTGGTCTCCTCGTGGAGCGGCCCGGACGGTTGCGGGGCTACCGTCGCCTGCTCCGCCCGCACGATCTGGGCTCGCTCCAGGGTGAGCAGGCCGTGGGTGTGGAGCTCGGCAACTCGCGGGGCCAAGCCTTCGATCCGCTCCTTGGTGTCCACCGCGACGGCCATCACGGACGGGTCCTCGGACAACGTCAGCGTCTGGTCCCCCCGTAGGTGGTGGCGCAGGCCGAAACCTCCCGTCGCCCGCAGCAAGATGCTGGTGTTGACGTCGTACTCCGCAAACGTGTCCAGGAGTACGTCGGACCAGAACCGCCCGCCAACGCGTTGCCGCTCACCGAAGTAGCTGGTCATCTTCAGCCCGTCCGGGCTCACCACCCACCACCGATCCACAGGCCAACAGCGGCAGCCGCCAGCCCCGCGACCACGCTGAGTACGACGTTGGCCCACGCTGTGGCCAGGTCGCGTTCCTCGGCCAGCCGATGGGTCTCGAACACCCAGGTGCTGAACGTGGTGTACGCCCCGATCAGGCTCGAGCCCACGAGGAGCGGCGCCTGAGCCGGTAGGGCGACCCCCGAGAGAATGCCCAAGGCCAGCGACCCGGAGAGATTCACCACCAAGGTGCCGACGGGAAACGAGCCGTCGACCCGGCCGCCGACCGCCCCGTCAAGGAGAAAGCGCAGCACCGCACCGGTGCCGCCGCAGACCAGGACCGCCCCCCACACGAGCGAGCTCATCCGGACGGCTCCGCTCGGCGCAGACTGCTCCACCGAAAGCCTCCTCGACGGGCAAGCGCGGTGGTGAGGTGGATGGCGAGCAAACCCGCCATCAGGCTGGCCAGCAGGTACCCGATGGCGACGGCATAGGCCTGGACCTGCACCAGCCTGACCAGTTCCACCTGCATCGTCGAGAAGGTCGAGAGTCCCCCGCAGACCCCGGTTCCGAGCAACGGTCGTCGATAGCTGGAGACGGGCAGTCGTTCCAGCAGCCGAGTGCTGAGGTAGCCCAGCAGCAGCGCGGCGACGATGTTGGCCAGGAACGTCGGCCACGGCCACCGACCGGACTCGACCCCGACCGACTGGCCGAGGGCGACCCGGAGGACGCCGCCTACGGCGCCTCCACAGAAGATCGCGATCAGCTCACGGGGGTCACGGCCGAGCATCCCGGCGGCTCAGCCGGTCCGCGTGCGGCCACGTTCGCCGGCATCGGTGAGCCGGGCCTCCTCGGCGGCCAGCGCCTCGAGGTCGGCCCGCGTTGGCGGCTCCGCTGGTCCGCTGACCAGCTGCATCGCCCCACCGTCGAGTCGCTCGATTGCTCGGCGGGCGAAGATCTGCTGCTGGGTCGACGTACGCTCCGCGCGGCCGCGTCCCAGGAAGCTCACCCCCCAGTGGAGTACGGCAGTGGTGCGGTTCTTGAAGCCGGTGATGTAGAAGAGGTGCACGACCAGCCATATCAGCCACGCTACGAACCCGCTCAGCCGCAACCTGCCGACCAGGGCGACCGCCCGGAAGCGCGAGATCGTCGCCATCGAGCCCTTGTCGAAGTAGTGGAACGGCTGCTGCGGAGGCTTGTCGGTCAGCCGGTGCTTGATCTCGGCGGCGGCGTACTTTGCGCCCTGGATAGCCACCTGGGCAACGCCGGGCAGGTTGTCCAGGGAGGTCATGTCGCCGACGACGAACACCTCCGGATAGCCCGGCAGGGTGAGGTCGGCGTTCACTCCGATCCGCCCGGCTCGGTCCAACGGCGCTCCGGTCTGCTCAGCCAGGGTCCGGGTGAGAGCGTTCGCCTGTACGCCGGCGGCCCAGATCTTGGTGACCGCTTCGATCCGCTCCTGGCTTCCGTCCCGGCGCTGCACGACCAGTCCCCGCTCGTCGAGGTCGGTCACCATCGTGCCCAGCTGTACCTCGACGCCGAGTCGCTCCAGCTCGGCCTTGGTCTTGCGCCCGAGCTGGACGCCGAACGGTGGCAGCACCTGCGAGGCAGCGTCTATCAGGATCACCCGCGCCTCCCGGGTGTTGATCGCCCGGAAGTCGCGGCGCAGAGTCCGGTGGGCGAGCTCGACGATCTGTCCGGCCATCTCCACACCTGTGGGACCGGCGCCGACTACGACGAAGGTGAGGAGATGGTCGACGTCCTCGCCCTTGCTGGCCAGCACCTCGGCGAGCTCGAACGCCCCAAAAATGCGGCCCCGGAGCTCAAGTGCGTCGTCGATGCTCTTCATGCCCGGTGCGTACGTCGCGAACTCGTCGTGTCCAAAGTAGGACTGGCTTGCTCCGGCTGCAACCAGCAGCGAGTCGTACGGCGTCTCCGTCCGCCAGCCGAGGACCTCATGGGTCACCGTGTGCTCTTCGAGGTCGATGCCGGTCACCTCACCGAGCAGCACCTGGGCGTTCTGCTGCCGGGAGAGCACTTCGCGGGTCGAAGGGGCGATCTCGCCTTCGGACAGAATGCCGGTGGCCACCTGGTAGAGCAACGGCTGGAACAGGTGGTGGCCGGTCTTGGCAATGATCGTCACCGCGACGTCCGCCCGGCGCAGTGCCTTGGCGCCGAAAAGGCCACCGAACCCGGATCCGATGATCACGACCCGGTGACTCCGGGGGGTCTGCGCGGTCGGGTCCATGGCTCCATTGTCCCGCCGGTCGATGCGTCGTTGCCAACCCGGGGGACGTTCCCTCGGTCACAACCCGTGGACGTCGTGCGGCACGATGGGACCGTGAAGCACTACGACCTCGCCGTGATTGGCACCGGCTCGGGCAACTCGATCGTCGACGACCGCTTCGCCGACCGGCGGGTGGCGATCGTGGAGAAGGGGGTCTTCGGCGGCACCTGTCTCAACGTGGGCTGCATCCCGACGAAGATGTTCGTCTACCCCGCCGATCTGGCTCGAGAGACCAAGCACGCCACCCGACTGGGCATCTCGGAGAGTGTCGAGGAGGTGCGTTGGCCCGAGATCCGGAACCGGATCTTCAGCCGGATCGACCCGATCTCCGAAGCAGGCAAGGACTATCGCGTCTCGCTGCCCAACGTCGACGTCTACCAGGCGCAGTGCCGTTTCGTCGGCGGACTAACCCTGCTCGTCGGGGGCGAGGAGATCAGCGCTGACCAGATCGTCATTGCCGCGGGCAGCCGGGCCACGGTTCCCGCCATCCCCGGCCTCGAAACAGTCGCGCATCACACCAGCGACACGGTCATGCGGCTCAAGGAGCTGCCCCGTCGGATGGCCGTCCTCGGCGGCGGTTTCGTCGCCGCCGAGTTCGCCCACGTGTTCTCGGCGTACGGCGTGCGGGTCACCCAGGTCCATAGGGGACCGACGCTGCTCCGCCGGGAGGACGAGGAGGTTGCGGCCCGGTTCACCGAGCTTGCCGCGCGGCAGTGGGAGGTGCGGCTGGACACCCGGATCGTTAGCGTCCGGCCCGCTGGCGAGGCGATCGAGGTGGAACTCTCGGATGGCAGCGATCTCGAGGTCGACGTACTGCTCCTGGCAACCGGGCGGGTGCCCAACTCCGACCTTCTCGACCTGGCCGCTACCGGGGTCACCACCGACCTCGACGGGGTGATCGAGGTCGACGAGCACCAGCACACGAAGGCCCCCGGCATCTGGGCGCTCGGCGACATCGCCAACCACTACCAGCTCAAGCATGTCGGCAACCTCGAGGCCCGGGTCGTCCAGCACAACCTGCTCTACCCCGACGACCTCGTGGCAGCCGACCACCGGTTCGTGCCGTGCGCAGTCTTCACCTCGCCGCAGGTCGCCTCGGTCGGGCTGACCTCCCAGGACGCGCGCGCCCGTGGGATCGCACACATCACCACTGTCCAGAGCTATGCCGACGTCGCTTACGGCTGGGCGATGGAGGACACCGACCACTTCGTCAAGCTGGTTGCCGAGCCGGACGCACGACGCCTGCTGGGTGCGCACATCATCGGACCGCAGGCCAGCACCCTGATCCAGGTCCTTATCCTCGCGATGAGCCTGGACGAGCCGCTCGAGAGCGTGGCCCGCGGGCAGTACTGGATCCACCCGGCGCTGACCGAGGTTGTGGAGAACGCGCTCCTGAAGCTGGTTTCCGTGGCGGCAAGCGCACCAGACGCTGGCTAAGGCTCCGCAATCGGCCCGACGAGACCCCCGCACCGAAGAGCAGTGCCCCGCCCGGCGGACCGGACGGGGCCAACTGCACAGTGGTGGGCAGGGGCGGGGTCGAACCGCCGACCTTCCACTTTTCAGGCGGACGCTCGTACCAACTGAGCTACCTGCCCCCGGCCGAGGGGTTCCTCGGACCAGCGACCCCGACGGGACTCGAACCCGCGGCCTCCGCCGTGACAGGGCGGCGCGCTAACCAACTGCGCTACGGGGCCTCGATAGTGCTTGCTGTTAGTGCATCTCAGATGGCGCCTGGGTGATGCAGTGGAGCCACGGAATGCTAACGCATGACATCGACCGCTTCCGAATCGCCAAGGCCCTGGCACCGTACCCCCAACGGGATTCGAACCCGTGCTACCGCCGTGAAAGGGCGGGGTCCTGGGCCGCTAGACGATGGGGGCCCGCCGATAGCGAACCGAGGCCGCCTTCGACCGGGCCAGCATAGGGGCGCCGCGCAGGCCGGTCGAAACGCAGGCCAGCCCGGCGACCTCGACCGGTGCGACCCACTGGCGCGACACAATGGACCGATGAACGTGCGAACCCTGCGGCGTGGGCCGGTGCTCGGCGTGACTATCGACCGCCCGGAGGTCCGCAACGCGGTGGACCGGCGTACGGCCGAGGAGCTTTCCGCGGTCTTCCGCGCGTACGGCGCCGACGATGCGCTGCGGGTCGCCGTCCTCACCGGGGCCGGTGGGAACTTCTGTGCCGGGGCCGACCTCAAGGCGCTGAGCACCGGCGAGGCGAACCGCCTGGAGCCCGATGGCGACGCCCCGATGGGACCTACCCGGACGCGGCTGTCGAAACCGGTGATCGCAGCGGTCGAAGGGTACGCCGTGGCCGGTGGCCTGGAGCTGGCCCTGTGGGCCGACCTGAGGGTGGCGGCTCGTGACGCGGTGTTCGGGGTGTTCTGCCGGCGTTGGGGCGTGCCGCTCATCGACGGCGGGACCGTGCGGCTGCCTCGGTTGATCGGGCTGTCGCGGGCGATGGACCTGATCTTGACCGGACGACCGGTCGAGGGCGACGAGGCAGAGCGGATCGGGCTGGTCAACCGGTTGGTCGAACCAGGTGCTGCGTTCGAGGAAGCGATGGCGCTGGCCGGAGTACTCGCCGAGCTGCCGCAGACCTGTCTGCGTCAGGACCGGCTCAGCGCCCTGGAACAGTTCGGAGCCGACGAGGCGGATGCCTTGGCCAACGAGTACGAGCATGGGCTGGTTTCGCTCGCCGCCGACGCCTTGGCGGGTGCGGCTCGGTTTGCTTCAGGGACGGGACGACATGGGGAGAGCGGCTCTTGAGCGACGCTCGCGGCGCCAGCAGAGCCTGGGAGACTCAGTCTGCGGCCGTGCGCTGGGTCGGGATGATGTCGCCCAGCAGCTCCTTGACCTCGGCTTCGCGGTAACGCCGGTGGCCACCGAGGGTGCGAATGGAGCTGAGCTTGCCCGCCTTGGCCCAACGGGTGACCGTCTTGGGGTCGACCCGGAACATCGCTGCCACCTCGGCCGGCGTGAGCAACTGCTCGGACTCGTTCGGTCGTGCGGCCATCATCAGGTCCCCCTTGGGTAAGTAACACCGAGATACACCCGGTTTATGCGCCACTGGGCGATGCGCCGGTAATTTGGATTGTGCCACCCTCCGACCCTTCCGGGAAGCGAACATAAGGGGCAAGGACCCATACGGACTAGACCGGTGCCGGCCGATTATCCTGTTCGGGTACGCCGACACCGAGGCGTCTGTCATCGAGCAACCAACCGCAACCGCATCGCCAATCCGTCACCACAAGTGTGCCGTACCAGGAAGGTCACCACCGTGACCGAACCGCTCTCCGAGGTGTTCTCGAACCTCTCCCGGCATGAGCAGGTCGTCTACTGCTCCGACGAGCGCACCGGGCTGCGAGCGATCATCGCGATCCACTCCACGGCACTCGGCCCGGCGCTGGGAGGGACCCGGTTCTACCCGTATTCGAACGAGGGCGACGCGCTGCGCGACGTCTTGAACCTCTCACGCGGCATGTCCTACAAGGCGGCACTTGCCGGACTGGACCTCGGGGGCGGCAAGGCGGTGATCATCGGTGATCCGCGGACCGACAAGTCCGAAGCGCTGCTGCGCGCATACGGGCGCTTCGTGCAGTCTCTCCATGGTAGGTACCACACGGCGTGCGACGTGGGCACCTACAGCGAGGACATGGATGTGATCGCCCGGGAGTGCGACTACGTGACCGGTCGGACGGTCGAGCACGGTGGCGCTGGTGACAGCTCGGTGCTCACGGCGTACGGCGTGTTCCAGGGGATGCGGGCAGCGGCCGAGACGGTCTGGGGTACACCGACCCTTTCCGGCCGCACTGTAGGTGTTGCCGGCGTCGGCAAGGTCGGTCATCACCTCGTCGGGCTGTTGCTCGAGGATCAGGCGACGGTGGTCGTCACCGATGTCTACGAGCCGGCCGTACATCGCACCCTCGAGGCTCACCCGCAGGTCAGCGCCGTTGTCGACACCGCCGCACTGGTCGCTAGCCAGCTCGACGCCTATGCGCCGTGCGCGCTCGGTGATGCCCTGACCGACGAGGTCGTGGAGACCCTCTCGGCCCAGATCGTGTGCGGCGCCGCGAACAACCAGCTTGCACATCCGGGGGTCGAGAAGCTGCTCGCCGAGCGCGGGATCCTGTATGCGCCGGACTACGTGGTGAACTCCGGTGGCCTGATCCAGGTGGCCGACGAGCTCCACGGGTTCTCGTTCGACCGTGCGAAGGCGCGCGCCTCGAAGATCTACGACACCACGCTCGGGGTTTTCCGCCTTGCCGCCAGTGACCAGGTGCCGCCGGCCGTCGCGGCCGACCGGCTTGCCGAGCAGCGGATGGCCGAGATCGGTCGCTCGCGCGGGATCTGGCTGTCCTGACGGGTGTGGGCCGGTGGGTCAGTCGCGCCGAGCGGCTCGGCGATCCGCCCAGCCGTCGTCATCGCCGTCATCGATCTCCGACGGGTCGGGTTCTCCATGCAGTTCCTTGGCCAACGCGCCGAGGTCCGTCTCGTGAGAGCGGTACTTCAGGTCGCGAGCAACCTTGGTCTGCTTCGCCTTTGCACGGCCGCGCCCCATCGGGTCGACCCCCTCGCACACTAGGCCGGCGTCGCGCTCCATGGACTCACACAGTGCCGGCGGCTCACGTTTCGTCTTTCGTGTGTCCAACCGTACCCGGCCGCTGGGGATTCCCGCACGTCGGTACGGGCGATTCTCAGCCGCTTGCGTAGCTGCCGAACAGCCTGACCCGGCCGCCCTCACTCTCGGTCGTCCCGGATCCGGCGCCCGCGCGTGACACCGACCCGGCAACCCATGCACGAATCCCGTGCACGGCGAGCCCGGCGACTGCCTGGTCGACGTACTCGGGCGGCGTGAGCGAGACCATCCCGACGCCGCAGTTGAGCGTCCGCTCGAGATCCGCCTGGTCAACCCCGCCGGTCTGCTGAACCAGCGCGAACACCGGCGGCAGCGCCCAGGTCGAGCGGTCGACGACCGCGGAGAGCTCCATCGGGAGCACCCGTTCCAGGTTCGCCGCGAGCCCGCCGCCGGTGATGTGCGCCATCGCATGCGTCTGCGTCGTCCGGAGCAGCTCCAGGCAAGCCTTGGCATAGATCCGGGTGGGCTCGAGGAGCTCCTCGCCGAGAGTACGGCCGAGGTCGCCGATGTGCTCGTCCAGCCGTCGGCCGCCCTGCTGGAGCAGCACCTGTCGCACCAGCGAGTAGCCGTTGGCGTGCAGTCCGCTCGACGCCATCGCGATCACCGCGTCGCCCGGACGGACCCGCGCTGGACCCAGCAGCTGAGCTGCCTCCACAACGCCGGTCGTGGCACCGGCGACGTCATACTCGTCGGGACCGAGCAGGCCGGGATGCTCTGCGGTCTCCCCGCCGAGCAGCGCACAGCCGGCCTCGACGCAGGCCTCGGCAATGCCCTTGACGATCGCCGCGACCCGCTCCGGCACGACGCGCCCGGTGGCGATGTAGTCGGTGAGGAACAACGGCTCTGCCCCACAGACCACCAGGTCGTCGACCAGCATCCCGACCAGGTCGAACCCGATCGTGTCGTGACGGTCCAGCGCCTGCGCGATCGCGACCTTGGTGCCGACCCCGTCCGCCGACGTCGCCAGCAGCGGCTGGTCGTACGACTTCAGGGCGCTGGCGTCGAAGAGCCCGGCGAACCCGCCGATCCCCCCGATCATCTCCGGACGCCGAGCCTTCTCGACCCAGCCCTTCATCAGCTCGACGGCCTTGTCCCCGGCTTCGATGGACACCCCTGCCGACTCGTACGTCATTCCGCTCATCGATGCTCCTCGAACGCCCTCGGCGGGACCGCTCTCATGGATGCCGCAGCGCCTCGGCCGCGCCGCCGCCGGTCAGCGAGACCGCCAGCCCGTCGGCGTCGAGCAACCGGTCCGGCGAGGTCTCGAGAATGTTCTTGCCGAGCTGCTCGGACTCCGGCAGCGGCACTGGGTAGACGCCGTCGAAACAGGCCCGGCACAGCTGTTCCGCGGGCACCCTGGTCGCCTCGATCAGCTGCTCCAAGGAGATGTAGGCCAGGGAGTCGGCGTCGATGAGCTGACAGATCTCGGTGCTGTTCATGCCGTTCGCGATCAGCTCGGCACGGGTGGGGAAGTCGATCCCGTAGAAGCACGGCCACTTCACCGGCGGGCTGGAGATCCGCACGTGGACTTCTCGAGCGCCGGCCTCGCGCAGCATCCGGACCAGTGCTCGCTGGGTGTTGCCGCGCACGATGGAGTCGTCCACGACGACCAGCCGCTTGCCCTCGATCACGTCGCGGAGCGGGTTCAGCTTCAGGCGGATGCCCAGCTGACGGATCGTCTGGGAGGGCTGGATGAACGTTCGTCCGACGTAGGAGTTCTTCACCAGACCGGTGCCGTAGGGGATGCCGCTGGCTTCGGCGTACCCGATGGCCGCGGGGGTGCCCGACTCGGGCACCGGGATCACCAGGTCGGCGTCGGCAGGAAAGTCGTGCGCCAGCCGACGGCCGATCTCGACCCGCACCGAGTGCACCCGCTGGCCGGAGAGGCGGGTGTCGGGACGAGCGAGATAGACGAACTCGAACAGGCAGCCCTTGGGATCGGGGTCGGCGAACCGGCGCGAACGCAGTCCGTCCTCGTCGATCGCGACCAGCTCTCCGGGCTCGACCTCACGAACGTACGACGCCCCGACGATGTCCAGCGCTGCGGTCTCCGAGGCGACCACCCAACCACGCTCGAGCCGGCCGAGCACCAGTGGCCGGATCCCCTGCGGGTCCCGAGCGGCATAGAGGGTGTTCTCGTCCATCCAGATGAACGAGAAGGCGCCCTTGACCCGGGGCAACAGCTCGGCCGCGTTCTCCTCCAGCGAGCTGTCCGGGTGATGGGCCAGCAGGGCGGTGACCAGCGAGGTGTCGTTGGTGCTGTTCTCGAGCGTGCGGGCGTGGATGTCGAGCTCACCCTGCGTGCTCGGCATGCTGGCTACTAGGTCGGCCAGGTCACGGGTGTTGGTGAGATTGCCGTTGTGGGCAAGGGCAATCGATCCGTCTGAGGTCGGACGGAAGGTGGGCTGGGCGTTGTGCCAGGTGCTCGCGCCGGTGGTGGAGTACCGCGCGTGACCGACCGCCACATGTCCCTTCAACGCCTCGAGCGTGGCCTCGTCGAACACTTGCGACACCAGTCCCATGTCCTTGTAGACCAGGATCTGGCGCCCGTTGGAGACCGCAATGCCGGCCGACTCCTGACCGCGGTGCTGGAGGGCGTAGAGCCCGAAGTAGGTGAGCTTGGCGACATCTTCACCCGGGGCCCAGACGCCGAAGACGCCACAGGCATCCTGCGGGCCGGCGTCGTGCGGGTCGAGCTCGTGCGTCAGACGACCGTCACCGCGACGTCCTGCGCTGCTGGCCACATGCCGGAGTCTACGTGGCTGCGAGGTTGACCAGCAGCAACGCCTCGGCGAGGCAGACGCGTTCGAACTCGGCAAGGTGCAGCCCCTCGTTGGCGCCGTGAGCCCGGGTGTCGGGGTCTTCCACGCCGGTGACCAGCACGCTGGCGCCGGGAAAGGCCTCGAGGAACTCCGCGATGAACGGGATCGAGCCGCCCACGCCCATGTCCACCGGCTCGGTGCCGTCCCAGGCCTCCTTGAACGCAGCCCGGGCGGCGTCGTACGCCGGACCGGTCGCCTCGATCTGGGTGGGCTGGCCGTCGTCGACGAAGGTGACGCTGACCCTCGCACCCCACGGGACGTGACTGTGGAGATGGTCGACCAGGTGCTGGTACGCCGCCTTCGCCTCGTCTCCGGGCGCCAGCCGCATCGAGATCCGCGCCCGGGCCCGCGGCACCAGCGTGTTGCTGGACCCGTCCACCTGCGGGGCGTCGAGGCCGATGACCGAGATCGCGGGGCGGGTCCACAGCCGTTCGACCGCGGAGCCCGAGCCCATCCACTGCACGCCCTCCAGCGCGCCGGACTCGGCGCGCAGCCGGTCCTCGGGATAGTCCAGGTCCGCCGCCGGGCCGCTGACCAGCCCCTTCACGGCGACGTTGCCCGCATCGTCGACCAGGGACCCGATCAGCCGCGACAGGGTCAGGAGCGCGTCTGGCACCAGGCCGCCCCACATCCCCGAATGCACGGCATGGTCGAGTGTCTGCACCTCGACGTTGGCCCGGACCATCCCGCGCAGGCTGGTCGTCAGCGCCGGTACGCCGATGTCCCAGTTACCGGAGTCCGCGATCACGATCACGTCCGCGGCGAGCTCGTCGTGGTGCTGCTCGAGCAGCGCGGGCAAGGTCACCGAGCCCACCTCTTCTTCGCCCTCGACGAATACCGTCACCCCGACCGCGAGGTCGTCGCCGAGCGCGCGCAGCGCCGCCAAGTGCGCCACGATCCCAGCCTTGTCGTCTGCGGCGCCCCGGCCGTAAAGGCGCTCGTCGCGTTCGGTCGGCTCGAAGGGCGGGGAGTCCCAGAGGGCGTGATCCCCCTCGGGCTGGACGTCATGGTGGGCGTACAACAGCACCGTCGGGGCCCCTGGTGGCGCCGGCTTACGCGCGATCACGGCGGGAGCATCCCCGTGCGCGCTGACGATCCCGGTGTCGAAGCCCTCGGCGCGGAACAGCTCGGCCACCGCCTCGGCGCTGCGACGTACCTCTGCAGCGCGTCTGGGGTCGGCGCTGACCGACTCGATCCGGACGAGACCCTCCAGGTCGTAGCGGATGCCCGGCAGCACCGACGTGACGCGGCCGCGCAGCTCTTCGATGTCCATGGCCGAACCCTAGTGTCGTGTTCGGGTCAGCGCTGCGTGGCGAGAAAGTCCGCGATGCGTCCGATCGCCGCTTCGAGTACGCCGACATCGGGCAGCGTCACCAGCCGGAAATGGTCCGGATCCGGCCAGTTGAACCCGGTCCCATGGGTGACCAACAGCCGTTTGGTCCGGAGCAGGTCGATCACCAGCTGCTCGTCGTCCTCGATCTGGTAGACCGCGGGGTCGAGACGAGGGAAGCAGTACAACGCGCCCTTCGGCCGGACCGAGCTCACCCCGGGGATCTCGTTGAGCAGCCGGTCGGCGAGCATGCTCTGCTCGTAGAAGCGGCCGCCGGGCACGACCAGCTCGGCAACCGACTGGTAGCCGCCGAGCGCGGTCTGGATCGCGTGCTGGGCGGGCACGTTGGCGCACATCCGCATGTTGGCGATCAGGGTCAGTCCCTCGAGGAAGTCTGTGGCGGCCTCCTTGGGCCCGGAGATCATCACCCACCCCGCGCGGTAGCCGCAGACCCGGTACGCCTTGGACAGCCCCGAGAAGGTCAGGCAGAGCACGTCGTCGTCGGCGTACGTCGCCGCATGGTGGTGCACCGCGTCGTCGAAGAGGATCTTCTCGTAGATCTCGTCGGCGAAGACGACCAGCTCGTGACGCCGGGCTATCTCGAGGAGCCCCTTGACCGTCTCCGCGCCATAGACAGCCCCGGTCGGGTTGTTGGGGTTGATGATCACCAGGCCCTGGGTCTGCTCGGTGACCTTGGCCTCGATGTCGGCCAGGTCGGGGTTCCAGCCGTCCTGTTCGTTGCACAGGTAGTGGACCGGCCTACCTCCCGAAAGGGTGACCGCGCCGGTCCACAGCGGGTAGTCGGGGGCCGGCACGAGGATCTCGTTGCCGTCGTCGAGGAACGCCTGCAGGACCATCGTGACCAGCTCGGAGACGCCGTTGCCGATGAAGACGTCGTCCACGGTCACGTCCTTGAGGCCGTGCTCCTGGTAGTAGTGAGCGACGGCGGTGCGGGCGGGGTAGATGCCCTGTGAGTCGCTGTACCCCTGCGCCTCGGGGAGGTGGCGCACGATGTCGGCCACGATCGCCTCCGGCGCCTCGAACCCGAACGGGGCGGGGTTGCCGATGTTCAGCCTGAGGATCCGGTGGCCCTCGGCTTCGAGCCGCTGCGCCTCGACGAGGATCGGTCCACGCACGTCGTACCGGACACCGCGCAGCTTCTGGCTCTGGACGATCTGGCGCACGCCGGTCATTGTTCCAGTTCGTCGGAGTGCCTCAATGGCAAGTACGGCGTCAGGTCGGCGCGCTCCCCCGAGGCCCGGAGCAGCCCGCGCTCCTCGGCGTCGTACCAGCTCAGCTCCCCGGTGGCCAGCGCCACCCAGGTGGGGGCATCGGTCTCGACAACTGCCGGCGGCGTACCCCTGGTGTGGCGTACGCCGGGCACTACCTGGGCGGCGGCGTACGGCGGCACCCGTACCTCCACCGACCGGCCGGGTGCACGGTCGGCAAGCACCGCCAGGAAGTGTTTGGTCAGCAGCCGGAGATCGTCGGGTGCCCGCCGCGCCAGAGCGGCTACGACCTCGTCGGGGTCGGCCAGCCGGAGCCTTGCCGGGGTCACCCTGGACCAACGCAGACGGCACTCACCCATCCGAGGCTATCGCTAGGCGAGTCCGGCCATTTGCCGGACATTTTTTCGGCCGGAACGCACAACGGCTCGCTTTGGGGACACAATGCTGCCCGTGACCACCACTGAACCCGACCTCAACCCGATCGCCGCCGAGCACTACGGCGCCAAGACCGTCGCCATCGAGCCGGGCGGCGTCGAGATCATCCCCGACAGCGAGCGTCACGGGAGGCCGCTGAACCTCCTGTGGACCTGGACCTCGCCGAACCTGGAGTTCGCCACGATCGCGGTGGGCATCATCGGCGTGCTGTACTTCGGCCTGTCGTTCTGGCAGACGGTCGCCGCGATCGTGCTCGGGACGGCGCTGGGATCGCTGACCCATGGCGTGCTGTCGAGCTGGGGGCCGCCGAGCGGGCTGTGCCAGATGGTGCTCAGCCGCACCGGGTTCGGCTACCGCGGCAACATCCTCCCCGCCGGCCTGAACGCCGTCATCGCCGGTGTCGGCTGGTTCGCGGTCAACAGCATCAGCGGCGCGCTTGCGCTGCATGCGCTGGTGCACCCGCTGCCGAACAGCGTCTGTCTGGTGATCATCGTGGCTGCCCAGCTGACGATCGCCTGCTTCGGCCACAACCTGGTGCACGTCTTCGAGCGACGCGCACTTCCGGTGCTTGCGGTCGTCTTCGCGGTCGGCCTGGTCGTCGTACTGTCCAAGGCCCATCCGGGCCAGCCTGGCTCGGGCGGCCTGCCGACCTCAGGCGCGTTCTTGATCATGACGGCGGCGGCGTTCGGCTACGCGTGCGGTTGGAACCCGTACGCCGCCGACTACACCCGTTACCTGCCGGCGACGGTCAGCGGGCGCCTCACCGGGGTGTACGCCGGGCTCGGCGTGTTCGTCTCGTGCGTGCTGCTCGAGACGGGCGGCGCGGCGATGGTCTCCGCGGCCGGCAAGAACGCGGCTGTCCTCCCCGGCGTCTACACCGGCCTGATGCCGACCTGGCTGGGCGACCTGACCCTGCTATGCATCGCAGTGGGTGCGGTCGCGGCCAACGCTCTGAACATCTACTCCGGGGCGATGTCGTTCCTGGCACTCGGGATCAGGCTGCCACCTCGGCGGGCCCGGGCCATCGTGGCGCTCGTGTTCGGCATCCTGGGGCTGATCCTGGCGTTCTTCGGGTTGAAGAACGCGGGCCAGAACTACGAGAACTTCCTGCTGGTGATCGCCTACTGGATCGGGCCGTGGCTAGGTGTCGTCCTCGCCGACCGGCTGCTCACCGGCGGTCGCGGCGTGGTGGCGAAGTCGCAGAACCTGCTCTACACCAACTGGGCCGGACCGGTTGCGATGGCGGTCGGGATGGTGATCTCGATCTGGCTGTTCTCGAACCAGACCAAGTACGTCGGCGTCGTACCCAAGGCGCATCCGGGGATCGGCGACATCACCTTCCTGGTCGGGTTCGTCGTGGCGGCCGGGCTGTACGCCGTACTCCGGAAGGCGATGCCGGACCGGCCGGTGGCATGATCACCGACCACGAGATGCTCGCCGTCGCCCTCGAGGAGGCCAAGACCGGTCTCGCCGAAGGCGGCATCCCGATCGGCGGCGCACTGGTCTCGGCGGACGGGACGGTGCTTGGTCGTGGTCACAATCGCCGGGTGCAGGACGACGACCCGTCGATGCACGGAGAGACCTCGGCCTTTCGCAACGCCGGCCGGCAACGCAGCTACCGGGGTACGACGATGGCGACCACCTTGTCGCCGTGCTGGTTCTGCAGCGGGCTGATCCGCCAGTTCGGCATCTCCCGGGTGGTGGTCGGCGAGGCGCAGACGTTCCATGGCGGCCACGACTGGCTCGCGGAGAACGGCGTCGAGGTGGTCGTGCTCGACGACCCCGAGTGCATCCGGATGATGAGCGACTTCATTGCCGCCAAGCCCGAGCTCTGGAACGAGGATATCGGCGAGGACTGACCCCGGGTGGGGTCAGCCGAACGTGGCGGGGAGGGTCGCGGCCCAGGCCACGCGAAGCTCCTCGACCCCCACGTCGAAGAGTCCCTCGATGCTCAGCGTGTCGCCGCCGGTCTGGCCCAGCGGCGAGAGGGGTACGCCGGAACGCTCGGCAAGCTCGGCGAGCCGGTCCGCGTCCGCCGGCGCGACCGTGACGAGCGCCCGGGAGGCCGACTCGCTGAACAGAGCGACGAACGGGTCGCCGGCAAGAGCAACCGAGGCGCCGATGCCCCGGGCAAGACAGGACTCGACGAGCGCCTGGCTCAGTCCTCCCTCGGACAGGTCGTGCGCGGATGTGACCAGCCCGACGCCTGAGACCAGCAGAGCGCCGAGAGCCTGTTCCAAGGCCAGGTCGAGCTCTGGGGGCAGGCCGCCGAGGTGGTCGTGGACCACGTGTGCCCACTCCGATCCGGAGAGCTCCTCGCGAGTCTCGCCGAGCAGGAAGATCAGCTCGCCGGCAGCGACGAACCCAGTCGGCGTACGGCGTCGCACGTCCTCGATGACCCCCAGCACGGCGACGACGGGCGTCGGGAGGATCGCCGTCTCACCGGTCTGGTTGTACAAGCTGACGTTGCCGCCGGTGACCGGGATGCCGAGCTCGCGACACCCGTCGGCCAGTCCCCGGCAGGTCTCCGCGAACTGCCACATGACCGCCGGGTCCTCGGGCGAGCCGAAGTTCAGGCAGTCGCTGACCGCCAGTGGCCGGGCCCCGGACGCGGAGACGTTGCGGTACGCCTCGGCGAGCGCCAGCTGCGCGCCGGCGTACGGGTCTAGGAAGGCGAACCGGCCATTGCAGTCCGTGGCGACCGCGACCCCCAGGAAGGTCGCCTCGTCGACGCGGACCATGCCGGCGTCGGCGGGTTGGGCGAGCACGGTGTTGCCCTGCACATAGCGGTCGTACTGGTCGGTGACCCACGACTTGTCACACAGGTTCGGCGAGGCGGCCAGCCGAAGCATGGTCTCGCAGAGCTCGTCGCCACGAGTCGTTCCCGACAGCAGCTCGGCTCTGTCGGCCTGCAGCTGGTCGAGCCACTCCGGACGCGTGCAGGGCCGGTGGTACGTCGGACCGTCGTGGGCCACCGAACGCGGTGGGACGTCGACGACCCGCTCGCCGTGCCAGTCGATCTGCAGCCGGCCGGTGTCGGTCACCTCACCGACCACGGTTGCGTCCACCTCCCACCTGTCGCAGATGGCCAGGAACTCCTCGACGTCGCCGGGCTCGACGACCGCCATCATCCGTTCCTGCGACTCGCTCATCAAGATCTCCTCGGGCGCCAGAGTCGAGTCGCGCAACGGCACCGCGTCGAGGTCGACGTGCATGCCCCCGTCGCCGGCCGAGGCCAGCTCGGACGTCGCACAGGACAGCCCGGCACCCCCGAGGTCCTGGATGCCGGCGACCAATCCGGCGGCGAACACCTCGAGCGTGCACTCGATGAGCAGCTTCTCCATGAACGGGTCCCCGACCTGCACGCTGGGTCGCTTCGCCGTGCCAGTGTCGGTGAATGTCTCCGAGGCGAGCACGGACACCCCGCCGATGCCGTCTCCACCGGTCGTCGCGCCGTACAGGAGCACCTTGTTCCCCGCACCGGACGCCTTCGCCAGATGGAGGTCCTCGTGCCGGAGCACGCCCACGCACAGCGCGTTCACCAGCGGGTTGCCGGCATACGACGCGTCGAAGACGGTCTCACCGCCGATGTTCGGCAGACCCAGGCAGTTGCCGTAGCCGCCGATCCCGGCCACGATCCCGGGCAGCACCCGGAGGGTGTCCTCCCCGTCGAGCGGACCGAACCGCAGCGGGTCCATCACCGCCACCGGCCGGGCACCCATGGCCAAGATGTCGCGGACGATCCCGCCGACGCCCGTGGCCGCCCCCTGGTAAGGCTCGACGTACGACGGGTGGTTGTGCGACTCGACCTTGAACGTCACTGCGTACCCCTGGCCGATGTCGACCACGCCGGCGTTCTCGCCTATCCCCGCCAGCATCTTGCCGACCGGCGTCTCCTGCGGAATATCGCTGAACTGCCGCAGGTGGACCTTGCTCGACTTGTAGGAGCAGTGCTCGCTCCACATCACCGAGTACATCGCCAGCTCCGAGCTCGTCGGCCGCCGGCCCAGGATCTCCCGGATGCGGGCGTACTCGTCTGCCTTGAGACCGAGCTCGGCCCATGGTTGCGGGGCGTCCGGGTCGTCCACCGCCACGGCAACGGTGTCCAGGACGGCGAGGACGGTGGGGACGTTCGTCACGAGTCGTGGCTCCCGGCTCGAAGGGGTACGGCGGCGGTGCGGTGCCAACCTACTCGGAACACGGCGTACGCCGGCATTGCGCCGGCACCGGGTTGCAGCCGGACCACGACCCAGTGAGGTCACGATCGATCGGATTGGCTGTTACGGGAGTGACGAACGGGGTTATGGTGTCGGCGCCCTGACAGGAGCCGAACATGTCGACAGCCAGCCAAGACCTCCGAGAGCGCGCTCACCTCCGCAGACGTCATACGAGCGGGTCGGGGGAGCGACCGGTTGCAATGACGTCCCGGGATCAGCGCCGCGGCCTGAGCGCGGTCTGGACGGGGCTGCTCGCCGGCTGCGCGACGCTCGCGCTGACCCTGGCGACGCTGGCAACCCTGGCCCTGGCGACGCTGGCAACCCTGGCCCTGGCGACACTGGCAACCCTGAGCCCGGCGCAGGCGGCGACGCAGCCCCCCAACCCGGTCACCCCGGGCAACCTCACCGGCTACGGATTCGACCAGTGCACGGCGCCGAGCCAGAGGGCGATGACCGCTTGGATGGACACCTCCCCCTTTCTTGCCGTCGGCATCTACCTCTCGGGCGACTCCCGAGGCTGCACCTCCCAGCCGAACCTCACCCCGACCTGGGTCCGCACCCAGCTCGCAGACGGATGGCGCCTGCTGCCACTGACCCTGGGTCCACAGGCCTGGTGCACCACCCGGACCCGGTACCTCAAGCAGGTCCGGATCAGTCCCAACCCGGCCACCAGCTATGAGGCAGCCCGCATCCAGGGATCCCATGAAGCAGCCAAGTCGACCAACGCTGCGAGGTCCCTCGGGATCACCCCCGGCAGCACGATGTGGTACGACATCGAGGCCTTCGACACGCAACGGTCCACCGCCTGCACACAGTCCGCCATGTGGTTCCTGAGCTCGTGGACCCGACGGATGCACAGCCTGGGCTACCTCTCGGGGGTCTACTCCAGCGCCGCCTCGGGCATCAAGATGCTCGACGACGCGCGAGTGAGCTCGACGAACACCAAGTCTTTGCCCGACCGGGTCTGGATCGCGGACTGGAACGGCAGCGCGAACACCAGCTCGGCGTACGTCCGAAGCGACGGGTGGATGCCGCACCGGCGCGTCCACCAGTTCCAGGGTGGCCACGACGAGACCTGGGGTGGCGTCCGGATCAACATCGACCGCAGCTGGGTCGACCTCGGGATCGGCTCGGTCCCGACTTCGGAGCCGGCGCACTGTGGCGGCGTACGGCTGGGCTTC
>JALZBH010000008.1 GCA_030947625.1 Actinomycetota bacterium | reverse complement strand
AGACGGACGTGACCACAGCCCAAAGGACCACGAAGGAGTGCTCCCACGATGACGACCTACTACGCCCCGCCCGGCGGCCTGCCTGCCCAGACCGACCTGCTCACCGACCGCTCCATGTTCACCGAGGCCTATGCCGTCATCCCCAAGGGCGTGCTGACCGACATCGTCACCAGCTTCCTGCCCAACTGGACCGACACCAGGCTCTGGGTGCTCGCACGCCCGCTCTCCGGGTTCGCCGAGACGTTCTCCCAGTACCTCGTCGAGGTCTCCCCGGGCGGCGGCAGCGACGACCCCGAGAGCAACCCGGATGCCGAGACGGTCGTCTTCGTTGCCTCCGGGCAGCTGGCGCTGACCATCGACGCTGAGGAGCACACCCTCGAGCCCGGCGGGTACGCCTTCCTCCCCCCGGGTGCCACGTGGACGCTGCACAACCGAGGGTCGGAGAAGGCGACGTTCCACTGGATCCGCAAGGCGTACCAGAAGGTCGACGGCGTCGAGGTGCCGACGGCGTTCGTCACGAACGAGAAGGACGTGACGCCGATCCCCATGCCCGACACCGATGGCGCCTGGGTCACCACCCGCTTCGTCGACCCGGCCGACCTACGGCACGACATGCACGTCAACATCGTCACCTTCCACCCCGGCGGCGTCATCCCCTTCGCCGAGACCCACGTCATGGAGCACGGCCTCTACGTCCTCGAGGGCAAGGCGGTCTACCGGCTGAACACCGACTGGGTCGAGGTCGAGGCCGGCGACTTCATGTGGCTGCGGGCGTTCTGCCCCCAGGCCTGCTACGCGGGCGGTCCCGGTGTCTTCCGCTACCTGCTCTACAAGGACGTCAACCGACACATGTCCCTGCACCGCCAGTTCGGCTAAGGCAGAAGCGAAAGGGAGGCAACGATGACATCGAAGCAGACAGCCGAGCCCACGAGACTTCGGCCCGGCGACCCTGCGCCCGAGCTCTCGCTGACCAACGCCGACGGCACGCAGGTCCGGCTGGCCGACCTGCGCGGTCGCCCTGCCATCGTCTACTTCTTCCCGAAGGCGTTCACCCCCGGTTGCACCACCGAGGTGTGCGACTTCCGAGACAACAAGACCGCGCTCGCGCGTGCCGGCTACGTCCTGCTCGGAGTGTCGGCCGACCCGCCCGAGCGGCTCGCGGAGTTCCGCGACGCCAACCAGGTCAACCACGACCTGCTGTCCGACCCGGACCATGAGGCAGCCCGTCGTTGGGCCGCGTTCGGGCCCAAGGTCGTCGGCGGAGAACCGATGACCGGCCCGTTGCGCAGCACCTTCGTCGTCGACGCCGACGGCGTCATCCGGTCGGCGGAGTACGAGCTCGACCCGAACGACCACGTCCACGCCCTTCTCGCCCAGGTCGGAGCCTGAGCGACTGTCCCGTCCGAGATCGACCCCTGCTCACATCCCAGACCAACGGAGTTCTGACATGTCCAGCGCCACCGCACCGCCCACCGAAGGCACACATCCCGTCGACGAGGTGCTGCCCTTCCCGCAGATGTTCGTCTACGGCCTGCAGCACGTGCTCAGCATGTATGCGGGCGTCGTCGCCGTACCGCTCATCATCGGCACCGCTCTCAAGCTCAGCCCCACCGACCTGACCTACCTGGTGTCCGCCGGCCTCTTCATGTCCGGCCTCGCGACGCTGCTGCAGACGATCGGGGTGTGGAAGATCGGCGCCCGCCAGCCGATCGTCCAGGGGACCTCGTTCGCGGCCGTTTCCACGATGCTCGCCATCGGCGCCTCGAACGGCGGTGGCACCGTCGGACTGCGCGCGATCATCGGCGCGCTGCTGCTGTCGGGCATCATCGGCTTCCTCATCGCCCCGGTGTTCACCCGGCTGCTGCGCTTCTTTCCCGAGGTCGTGACCGGCACCGTCATCACCGTCATCGGTGTCTCCCTGCTGCCCGTCGCGATCAAGTGGGCCGGCGGCGGCGTCCCCGGAGTCACGAAGACCTTCGGTGACCCCGTGAACATTCTCGTGGCCGCGCTGACGATGCTCATCATCGTGCTGATCTACCGCTTCCTTCCGGGCTTCTTCAGCCGGGTCGCGATCCTGCTGGGCCTGGTGCTCGGCACCATCGTGGCCATCCCCTTCGGGCTCACGAACTTCGGCCAGATCTCGAACGCCCAGATCTTCCAGCTAACGGCGCCGTTCCACTTCGGGACGCCGATCTTCGCGGTCGGCGCGACGATCTCGATGGTCATCGTGATGCTCGTCATCATGACGGAGACGACCGCCGACATCCTGGCCATCGGCGAGGTCATCGACCAGCCCGCCAGCCGCGACCAGGTCACGAACGGTCTGCGCGCCGACATGGGGATGACCGCCCTCGCCAGCGTGTTCAACAGCTTCTCGATGAGCGCCTTCGCGCAGAACGTCGGCCTCGTCGCCATCACCGGCATCAAGAGCCGGTTCGTCGTCGCCGTCGGAGGAGGGATCCTCGTCTTCCTGGGGCTGTTCCCGATCCTCGGCGCGCTGGTCGCACTCGTCCCACTCCCGGTCCTCGGCGGCGCCGGCCTGGCCCTGTTCGGCACCGTCGCGGCGAGCGGCATCCGCACCCTCAGCCGGGTCGACTTCTCGGGCAACGCCAACATCGTCATCGTGGCGTTCGCTCTCTCGATGGGCATCATCCCGATCGCGGTGCCGTCGTTCTACGACAAGTTCCCGAACTGGTTCACCGTCATCTTCGACTCGGGCATCACCTCCGCCGCCATCACTGCGGTCCTGCTCAACATCGTCTTCAACGTCGTCGGCCGACACGAGGACGTCGAGGGTCCCCTCTTTGCCGAGGGACCGGCACCGGCGGCCATCTCTGAGGAGGACGAGGCCCGGCTCGACCCCGCGGGGCCGGCCGCACGCGGACTGCACTCCGAGGGACACGCGCACGCCGTCGAGCCCGGGGAGCACCTCGCGCACGGGCACCACTTCGACGACCACCTGGGCGACCATGTCATCCACTCAGAGGGGCAACCCGGCCAGGGGACCTCGTCCGAGGGCAACCGGTGAGCTACATCTCTGCGCACGTCCTCGATGCGGCGGCCGGTATGCCAGCGGCCGGGGTGGCGGTGCAGCTGGCCGATGCCGGAGGCACGCGTCTTGCCGAGTCGGTGACCAACGCCGACGGACGCGTGGGCGAGCTCGGCCCGGACCGGCTCGACCCGGGCGTCTACGAGGTCACCTTCGAGTCCGGTGCGTACTTCGCCACGCAAGGAGTGAGCTGCTTCCACCCGTCGGTGACGGTGTTGTTCACCGTCGCCGCCGGCCAGGACCACTACCACATCCCGCTGCTCCTCAGCCCGTACTCCTACACCACCTACCGGGGCAGCTGAGCTCAGTCGCCGTCATCAGCAGGACCGCAGTTCGCCTTAGTACCAACCCTTGAAAGGATTTCCCATGACTGACGTCGTCCTCACCGCCAACCAGTACGGCAAGGCCGAGAACCGAGTGGTCCGGGTCGTTCGCGACACCGACCGCCACGAGGTGTACGACCTCAACGTCACCTCTCAGCTACGGGGCGACTTCGAGGCTGCCCACACCCAGGGCGACAACGCCCACGTCGTCCCGACGGACACGCAGAAGAACACGATCTTCGCCTTTGCCAAGGACGGGATCGACTCGCCGGAGGCGTTCCTGCTACGGCTTGGCAAACACTTCACCAGCGAGTTCGACTGGGTGACCGGCGGTCGTTGGGCAGCCGACCAGTACGGCTGGACGAGGATCAACGACCACGACCACGCCTTCTACCGGGGCGCGCCGGAGATCCGCACCAGCGTGCTCGTCCGTGACGGCGACACCGACACGGTGTTCGGCGGTTTCTACGACCTGACGGTCATGAAGACCACCGAGTCCGGTTTCGTCGGCTACCCCAAGGACAAGTACACAACCCTTCAGGAGACGCAGGACCGCATCCTCGCCACCGACATCTCCACGAAGTGGCGTTACAACACGACCGATGTGGACTTCAACGGCATCTATGACAGCGTCAAGCAGACGATGCTCACCGAGTTCTCGCAGGGCTACTCCAACGCGCTGCAGCAGGACCTCTACGACATGGCGGCCGCCGTCATCGACCAGCACTCAGAGATCGACGAAGTCCGGTTCTCCTGCCCCAACAAGCACCACTTCCTCTCCGACCTGTCGTTCTGCGGGCTGGAGAACCCGGGCGAGGTGTTCTACGCAGCCGACCGTCCCTACGGACTGATCGAGGCCTCCGTCCAGCGCAAGGGTGCTGCTTCGGCCGGCGCGGCGTGGTCGGGGATCGCCGGCTTCTGCTGAACAGGCGCCTGGGGCAGCACCGTCCGATCCGACGTCTAAGACGGGCTTGACCAGGCTGCCCAACCGGACATCTCGGATTCCGGACAACTGGAACCCCTCCCGCGACGCGAAAGTCTCTCATGGCAAATCTTCCCTACCTCGTGAACTGTTCCATGCTCTTCACCGAGGTCCCGCTGCTACAGCGTCCCGCTGCCGCGCACGCGGCCGGGTTCCAGACGGTGGAGTTCTGGTGGCCTTGGCCGGACCAGCCGGTGCCGGGCGATGCGGACGTCGACGCGTTCGTTGACGCGGTGCAAAACTCCGGAGTTCAGCTTGCCGGCCTCAACTTCTTCGCTGGGGACCTCGCCGGCCCGGACTGTGGGGTGCTGTCCATCCCGGCTCGCTCGCAGCAGTTCCGCGACAACATCGACGTCACACTCGGGATCGGCGAACGGCTCGGCACCAAGTCCTTCAACGCCCTCTACGGCAACCGGGTCGACGACGCCACGCCCCAAGAGCAAGACGAGCTAGGTGCCCAGAACCTTGCCACCGCTGCGCAGGCCGCAGACCGGCTCGGGGCGACCGTCCTCGTCGAGCCGGTGAGCGGTCCCAAGCCCTACCCACTGCGGACCGCCGCCGATGCGGTGGCCGTCGTGGACCGCGTCCGGGCGGCCGGCGCGGCCAACGTCGGCCTCCTCTGCGACCTGTTCCACCTGGCCAACAACGGCGACGACGTCGACGCCGCCATCACCCGGTACGCCGACCGGGTGGCGCACGTACAGATCGCCGACGCCCCCGGCCGCGGCGAACCCGGCTCCGGAAAGCTGCCACTGCAGCAGTGGCTCTCCGCCCTGCACCACGCCGGATACGACGGCTGGGTGGGCCTGGAGTACAAGCCGACCACCACCACCGAAGACAGCCTTACCTGGTTGCCGCGCGAACGCCGCGGCCAGGAGAGGTTCCTGGACAACTCAAGGGAGACACGAGGATGACCACCATCGCCTTCATCGGCCTGGGCATCATGGGCAACCCCATGGCCGCCCATCTGGCCCGAGCCGGTCACACGGTGACCGGCTACAACCGCACACCTAAGTACGACGACCTCCAGGCCGCCGGAGGCAAAGGCGCCGACTCCATCAAGGACGCCGTAGCCGACGCCGACACCGTGTGCATCATGGTCCCCGACTCGCCCGATGTCCGCGAGGTGCTGGCCGGCGAGGGCGGCGTCTTCGACACGGCCAAGCCGGGCACGCTGATCGTCGACTTCTCCAGCATCCGCCCCGACGTCACCGTCGAACTCGCCAAGCAAGCGAAGGAGCGCGGGTTCCGGCTCGTCGACGCTCCGGTCTCCGGTGGCGAAAAGGGAGCCCAAGACGCCGTCCTGTCGATCATGGTGGGCGGCGAGGCCGACGACGTCGAGCAGCTACGTCCACTGCTCGAGGTGGTGGGCAAGACCGTCGTCCACGTCGGCGGCAGCGGCTCCGGTCAAACCGTCAAGGCGGCCAACCAGCTGATCGTCGCCGCCAACATTCAGGCGCTCGCCGAGGCGGTGGTCTTCCTCAAGGCCTACGGCGTCGACCTCGACGCCGCGCTGGAGGTGCTCGGCGGCGGGCTGGCCGGTTCCAAGGTGCTGGACCAGAAGAAGCAGAACATGCTGACCGACTCCTTTGCTCCCGGCTTCCGTATCGATCTGCACCACAAGGATCTGGGCATCGTCACCTCGGCCGCCCGGGAGGCAGGCGTCGTCGTCCCGGTGGCCGCGCTGGTTGCGCAGCTCATGGCGGCGGCTAAGGCCAATGGAGACGGTGGGCTCGACCACTCCGCGCTGCTGCGCGGCGTGGAGCGGCTCAGCGGCCTAGCCGGGCAGGTGGCGAAGTGACCCGCATGCGCAGCGTCGAAGCCGCCGTCCTCATCCTTGAAAAAGAAGGCGCCACCCAGACCTTCGGTCTGCCCGGTGCGGCGATCAACCCCTTCTACCGGGCCATGAAGGACCACGGCGGGATCAAGCACATCCTGGCCCGCCACGTCGAGGCCGCCTCGCACATGGCCGAGGGATACACCCGGGCCACAGCGGGCAACATCGGGATCTGCGTCGGCACGTCCGGGCCGGCCGGCACCGACATGATCACCGGCCTGTACGCGGCGTCCGCGGACTCGATCCCGATCCTGTGCATCACCGGCCAGGCGCCGGTCGCCAAGCTGCACAAGGAGGACTTCCAGGCCGTGGACATCGCCTCGATCGCGGCGCCGGTGTCGAAATGGGCGGTCACCGTGATGGAGCCTGCCCAGGTCCCGGGCACCTTCCAGAAGGCGTTCCAGCTGATGCGCTCCGGCCGGCCTGGTCCGGTGCTCATCGACCTGCCGATCGACGTGCAGCTGGCCGAGATCGAGTTCGACATCGAGACCTACGAACCGCTGCCGGTGGCCAAGCCCGCGGCCACCCGGGCCCAGGCCGAGAAGGTGCTGGCCATGCTCGCGGCCGCGGAGAAGCCGCTGCTGGTCCCCGGCGGAGGCGTGATCAATGCCGACGCATCGCCGCTGCTGGTCGAGCTGGCCGAGCTCATCGGGGCGCCGGTCATCCCCACCATGATGGCGTGGGGCGTCATCCCTGACGACCACCCCCTGATGGCCGGCATGGTCGGGCTGCAGACCTCGCACCGTTACGGCAACGCGACGATGCTCGAGTCCGACTTCGTGCTAGGGATCGGAAACCGGTGGGCGAACCGGCACACCGGCGGGATCGACACGTACACCAAGGGCCGCACGTTCGTGCACATCGACGTCGAGCCGACCCAGATCGGTCGTGTCTTCGCACCGGACTACTCCGTGGTGTCCGACGCGGGAGAGGCGTTACGGGTCCTCATCGAGGTGGCCAGGGAGTGGCGCGACGACGCGCGGCTACCGGACTTCGGCGTCTGGGCTAAGAGCTGCCAGCAGCGCAAGGGCACCATGCAGCGCAAGACGAGCTTCGACGTGGTGCCGATCAAGCCGCAACGGGTCTACCAGGAGATGAACAAGGCGTTCGGCCCGGACACCCGCTACGTCGCAACCATCGGACTCTCCCAGATCCAGGCCGCTCAGCTGCTACACGTCTACAAGCCGCGGCATTGGATCAACGCCGGTCAGGCCGGCCCGCTCGGTTGGACTCTGCCGGCGGCCCTCGGCGTGGCCACTGCCGACCCGGAGTCCACGGTCGTCGCGCTCTCGGGTGACTACGACTTCCAGTTCCTCCTCGAAGAGCTGGCGGTCGGTGCGCAGTTCAAGATCCCGTACATCCACGTCGTCGTCAACAACGCCTACCTGGGGCTCATCCGTCAGTCCCAGCGCGGTTTCGACATGGACTACTGCGTCCAGCTGTCCTTCGACAACATCAACGCCCCCGAGCTCGACGGCTACGGCGTCGACTTCATGAAGGTCACCGAAGGGTTGGGTTGCAAGGGCATCCGGGTCACCGAGCCCGACGACATCCTGCCTGCCCTCGAGAAAGCCAAGAAGATGCTCGTCGAGTTCCAGGTTCCGGTTGTCGTCGAGGTCATCCTCGAACGCGTGACCAACGTGTCGATGGGCGCCGAGATCGACGGCGTCGTCGAGTTCGAGGACCTCGCCGAGCGCGGCGAGGATGCCCCGACTGCCATCGAACTGCTCGACTAGCGGACGGACAGACATGACCGCCGTACCGACAGTCCTCCTGGCCCCTGACAAGTTCAAGGGATCATTGACCGCCGCCCAGGTCGCGGCCGCGCTCACGGCCGGCATCCGCAGGGTGTCGCACGCCCGCGTCGTGACCGTTCCGGTCGCGGACGGCGGCGATGGGACGGTGGACGCCGCGGTCTCCGCCGGTTTCACGCGGGTCCCGGTCACTGCGACCGGACCCACGGGCGAGCCGGTGGAGACGGCGTATGCGCGTCGCGGCGCGACTGCGGTGGTCGAGATGGCGGACGTGTGTGGACTGTGGCGGCTGCCCGGTGGCCGGCGTGAGCCGATGACCGCGACGAGCCGGGGCCTCGGCGAGGTCATCGGCGCAGCTCTCGACGCCGGCTGCATACAGGTGGTTCTCGGGATCGGCGGCAGTGCCAGCACCGACGGTGGCGCCGGGATGGTGGCGGCTCTCGGCGGTCGGCTGCTGGATGCGCACGGCGATGACCTTCTCGACGGCGGCGCTGCCTTGGCCGAGCTCGCCCGAGCCGACCTCGGCGCCCTGCGTAGCCGAATGAAAGGCATCACCGTCACCGTCGCGTCGGACGTCGACAACCCGCTGCTGGGCGAGCGTGGCGCCGCGGCGGTCTACGGACCGCAAAAGGGAGCGTCCGCCGAGCAGGTCGCCCAGCTCGACGCCGCCCTGGCGCACTGGGCCGACGTCGTTGAGGAGGCCACCGGCCGCGACGACCGGCACCTGCCAGGGGCCGGTGCCGCCGGCGGTGTCGGGTTCGGCGCCGTCGCGGTGCTCGGCGCGGGCATCGGCTCGGGGATCGACCTGCTCCTCGACCTGGTGGGCTTCGCCGCGGCGCTGGACCAGCTCACCCCCGGCGACCTGGTCGTCACGGGGGAGGGGTCGCTCGACGAGCAGACCCTGCACGGCAAGGCCCCGGCCGGGGTGGCCGCGGCGTCCGCCGCCCGAGGCATACCCGTCGTCGCCGTGTGTGGACGCACCACCCTTGACGCGGACCGGCTCCGCGGCGCGGGTATCAACGCCGCATACGCCTTGAGCGACGTCGAGCCGGACCTGCAGCGGTGTTTCGACGAGGCGGCCGCGCTGGTCGAGCAGCTCGGTGAGCGGCTCGCGCGTGAGCGGCTGGTCACCACCGGCGGAGCAGAGATGGGAGCGACACGATGAGCGAGTACGACCTGCTGGTGCGGGCTGCGCGGGCGATACTCCCCGACGGCGAACGCAGCGCCGAGGTCGCCGTCAAGGACGGGCGGATCGTCGCTGTCGAGGCGCCTGGGTCGGACCTGGGCGAGCGGGCGGCGGCGGTCGTCGAGCTGGCCGCCGACGAGGTGTTGCTACCCGGCATCGTCGACTCGCACGTCCATGTGAACGACCCTGGCCGGACGGAGTGGGAGGGGTTCGAGACGGCGACGAAGGCGGCCGCCGCCGGCGGGGTGACGACCATCGTCGACATGCCGCTGAACAGCATCCCGCCGACCGTCGACGTCGCCGCGCTGGAGGTCAAACGCAAGGCGGCCGACGGCGCGACCTGGGTCGACGTGGGGTTCTGGGGCGGCGCTGTTCCCGGGAACGTCGCTGATCTGCGTCCACTGCACGACGCCGGCGTCTTCGGGTTCAAGTGCTTCCTGCTGCCCTCCGGCGTCGATGAGTTCCCCGCCCTGTCGCCGGCCGAGCTTGGCGGGGCGATGCGGGAGATCGCGGCCTTCGACGGGCTGCTCATCGTCCATGCCGAGGACCCCGGGGAAATTGCGCATGCCCCGAACGCCGGTGGACGTGCCTACGCCGACTTCCTGGCCTCCCGCCCGCGTGAGGCGGAGAACCTGGCCATCGAGCACCTCATCGAGCAGTCCCGGGCGACCGGCTGCCGGATCCACGTCCTGCACGTCTCCAGCGCCGACGCGCTGCCGCTGATCCGGCAGGCCAAGGCGGACGGTGTGCGGGTCTCCGCCGAGACCTGCCCGCACTACCTCACCTTCACCGCGGAGGACATCCCGGACGGCGCCACCGAGTACAAGTGCTGCCCGCCCATCCGCGAGTCGTCCAACCGTGACCTGCTGTGGGAAGGCCTGCGGGACGGGACGATCGACATCGTCGTCTCCGACCATTCGCCGTCGACCGTCGACCTCAAACACTTCGACACCGGCGACTTCGGCACCGCGTGGGGCGGCATCTCCTCCCTGCAGCTCGGGCTGTCCGCGGTCTGGACCGGAGCGCGACAGCGCGGGTTCACCCTCTCCGACGTCGCCGGCTGGATGTCACGCGGTCCGGCCGACCAGACCGGCCTCACCCATAAGGGCCGCATCGCCGTCGGCGCCGACGCCGACTTCGCCGTCTTCGCACCTGACGACCGGCAGGTCATCCGGGCCGAGCGCCTGCACCACAAGAACCCGATCACCGCGTATGCCGGCCGGCAGCTGGTCGGGGTGGTCCGAGCCAGCTTCCTGCGCGGGCGGCAGCTCAACAGCGAGCAACCGCAACCAGATGGCCGGCTGTTGACCAGAGAGAGAAACCCCACATGACCGGCACTGCCCTCGACGGCCCCGCCGCGACCTCGAAGGACGAGCACGTCCACTGGGGCACGACATCGACCCGTCCGGCCGAGTCATGACCGGCCAGCAGTCGGGCCGCCCCGCGTCGACCCCTGATCGCAGCGCCCCCGATCGGGACCTGGCGCTCGAACTGGTCCGAGTCACGGAGGCCGCCGCCCTCGCCGCGGGCCGGTGGGTCGGCCGCGGGGACAAGCACAGCGCCGACCAGGCCGCGGTCGACGCCATGCGGCACCTGCTCGGCACCGTCGCCATGGACGGCCGGGTCGTCATCGGTGAAGGCGAGAAGGACCAGGCGCCGATGCTGTACAACGGGGAGCGAGTCGGGTCCGGTACCGGCGCGGCGTGCGATGTTGCCGTCGACCCGGTCGACGGAACCACCCTGACCGCCAAAGGGATCGGCAACGCCGTGTCCGTGCTGGCGGTTGCCGAGCGGGGTGCACTGTTCGACCCCTCAGCAGTGTTCTACATGGACAAGATCGCTACCGGCCCGGCCGCCGCCCACGTCATCGATATCACCGCGCCGGTCGCGGACAACATCAGCGCGGTCGCGAAGGTAACTGGCAAGTCCGCCCGCGACGTCACCGTCGTGATCTTGGACCGGCCTCGACATGCCGAGCTGGTCGCTGCCGTCCGCGCCACCCAGGCCAGGATCCTGTTCTTGGCCGACGGTGACGTCGCCGGGGCAGTGATGACGGCGAGGCCCGACACCGGCGTCGACCTGCTGCTGGGAACCGGCGGCACCCCCGAGGGCATCATCGCCGCCTGTGCGCTCAAATGTCTCGGCGGGGCGCTGCAAGCCCGGCTGGCGCCGCAGGGCGACACCGAACGGCGCCGGGCCCTTGAGGCCGGGCACGACCTCGACGCCGTACTCACCGTCGAGGACCTGGTTCGCGGCGACAACGTGTTCTTCGCCGCCACCGGCATCACCGACGGAGAACTGCTGCAGGGAGTCCGCTACTCGACAGCGGGAGCGACGACCTCCTCGATCGTCATGCGCTCGACCACTGGCACCGTCCGCGTGATCCGCGGCGAACACACACCGGCCAAGCTGCGCGCCCACGGTCACGCCCAGCCGGCCTAAGCGCTGCCGGGCCACCCGCCATCCCCGCCACTTCGACACCCCCCGACACCCCCCGACCACCTGGACCAACCCCCCTCTAGACGACAGCCGAAAGGACAGCCGACGATGGCCAACAACGCCGCCGATGTCGACCCATCTGAAACGCAGGAATGGACCGACGCACTGGCCTCGGTGCTGGACTTCGACGGGCCAGCCCGCGCCGAGCACCTGCTCGCCCAGATCGTCGACGCCGGCCGTCAACACGGAGTCCGTACGCCCTACTCGGCGAACACCCCGTACCTGAACACCATCCCCGTCGCCGAGCAGGGACCCTACCCCGGAGACCGGGAGCTGGAGCACCGGATCCGCGCGTTCGTGCGCTGGAACGCGCTGGCCATCGTGCTGCGCGCCAACAAGCACTCCTCCGACCTCGGCGGGCACATCGCCAGCTTCGCCTCAGCCGCCACCTTGTACGACGTCGGGTTCAACCACTTCTGGCACGGCCCCACCGACGGATCTCCCGGCGACTCCGTCTTTTTCCAGGGCCACTCCTCGCCGGGGTTCTACGCCCGCGCCTTCCTCGAGGGCCGGCTCACGGTCGAGCAGCTGGACCGGTTCCGGCAGGAGGCCTCCGGCCCTGGCCTGCCGTCCTACCCGCACCCCTGGTTGATGCCCGACTTCTGGCAGTTCCCCACCGTCTCCATGGGCCTGGGGCCGCTGATGGCCATCTACCAGGCCCGGTTCCTGAAGTACCTCGACGGCCGCGGCCTGGCCGAGACGTCCGACCGGAAGGTGTGGGCGTTCCTGGGTGACGGAGAGACCGACGAGCCGGAGTCGCTCGGAGCGATCAGCATGGCCGGTCGGGAGAAGCTGGACAACCTCGTCTTCGTCATCAACTGCAACCTGCAACGCCTCGACGGGCCGGTTCGCGGCAACGGCAAGATCATCCAAGAACTGGAAGGCGTCTTCCGCGGCTCCGGCTGGAACGTCATCAAGACCATCTGGGGCTCCGCGTGGGATCCGCTCATCGCCGCCGACACCACCGGGCTGCTTCGGCGGCGGATGGAAGAATGCGTCGACGGCGAGTACCAGGACTACAAGTCCAAGAACGGTGCCTACGTGCGCGAGCACTTCTTCGGCGCCTACCCCGAGCTGGCCGCCATGGTCAAGGGAATGAGCGACGACCAGATCTGGGCGTTGAACCGCGGCGGCCACGACCCGGCCAAGGTGCATGCCGCGTACGCGGCCGCCGTCCGGCACACCGGCCAACCCACCGTCATCCTGGCCAAGACGGTCAAAGGGTATGGCATGGGTGAAGCCGGTGAGGGGCAGAACATCACCCACCAGCAGAAGAAGATGGCCGAAGCCGCGCTGCGGGCCTTCCGCGACCGGTTCCACCTGCCCATCCCCGACGACCAGCTGCTCGACTACCCGCTGCTGACCCTGGACCCCGGCGGCCCCGAAGCGGCCTATCTCCAGGACCGGCGCACCACGCTCGGCGGGCACCTGCCGTCTCGCCGGCGCACCTCGACAGCGTTGCCGGTGCCCGAGCTGGCCGCCTTCAAAGCCCAGCTCGACGGGACACCCGGTCGGGAGGTTTCCACCACCATGGCGTTCGTCCGCATCCTCAACATGCTGCTGCGGGACAAGCACCTCGGTCCTCGGGTGGTGCCGATCGTGCCCGACGAGTCTCGCACGTTCGGCATGGAGGGCATGTTCCGACAGTTCGGCATCTACTCCCAGGTCGGGCAGCTGTACCGCCCGCAGGACGCCGACCAGCTGATGTTCTACAAGGAAGACCAGCGGGGGCAGATGCTGCAAGAAGGCATCAACGAGCCCGGCGCGATGGCCTCCTGGATCGCGGCGGCCACCTCGTACAGCACCAGCGACCTGCCGATGATCCCGTTCTTCATCTACTACTCGATGTTCGGGTTCCAACGCTTTGGAGACCTGGCCTGGGCGGCGGGTGACATGCGGGCCCGGGGGTTCCTGCTCGGCGGCACCGCCGGACGGACCACCCTCAACGGTGAGGGACTGCAGCACGAGGATGGGCACAGTCTCGTGCTGTCCTCGGTGATTCCCAACTGCGTCTCCTACGACCCGACCTTCGCGTACGAGGTCGCCGTCCTGGTTCAGGACGGGCTGCGGCGGATGTACGCCGACCAGGAGGACATCTACTACTACCTGACGTTGATGAACGAGAACTACGAGCACCCGCCGATGCCGCCGGGTGCGGAAGAGGGCATACGCCGCGGCCTGTATCTGCTACGAGAAAGCCCGGCCGCCACCGCGTCCGGAACGCGGGGGAGAGGGCCATCCGCTGCTGATCCGGGGCCTCGAGTGCAGCTGCTGGGCAGCGGCACCATCCTTCGTGAGGTGCTCGCGGCCGCTGACCTGCTCGAAGGCGACTTCGGGGTTGCCGCCGACGTGTGGAGCGCACCCAGCTTCACCGAGCTGCGCCGCGACGGCCTTGACGTCGACCGATGGAACCGGCTGCACCCTACCGACGAGCCGCGGCTCAGCTGGGTGGAAAAGCAGCTCGCCGGCCGCCCGGGTCCGGTGATCGCCGCAACCGACTACATCAAGGCCTACGCCGACCAGATCCGGGCCTTCGTGCCGGCCCGGTACGCGGTGCTGGGGACCGACGGCTTCGGCCGCTCCGACACCCGTCAGGCGCTTCGCGCTTTCTTCGAGGTGGACCGGTACTCGGTCGTCGTCACCGCCCTGCATGCGTTGGCCCAGGACGGAGTCATCCCGGTCGGCACCGTCGCCAACGCGATCCGCACCTTCGGCCTCGACCCGGACAAACCCGACCCCACCCGGGTGGGACCGCAGCCGTCCACGACACACCTTGGGAAGGAACCCCGACGATGACCGCAACCGTAGACACACCGCAACCGGCGGCCCCGTTGCAGCAGGTGACCGTGCCAGCGATCGGTGACTTCTCCGACATACCGATCATCGAGGTGCACGTCGCCGAAGGCGACACGGTCGCCGAGAACGACCCCTTGGTCACCTTGGAGTCGGACAAGGCGACCATGGACGTCCCGGCGACCGTCGCCGGCACGGTGCAGCGGCTGCATGTCAAGCTCGGCGACCGGGTCAACGTCGGCAGCCTCCTGCTGTCCCTGCTGCCCACGACCAGCGACTCCCCGTCTGCCGGTGACACCGCCGCCCAGGCCGGTGACGTCGACCAGCAGGAGCCTGCCCCCGAAACGGTCGCCGATGCCACCGCCGCGGCTGCCACCTCCGCTGCGGAAGCGGCGGGGGAGGCGGTGGATGCGGCTGCGCCGTCCGCCGCCGCCGCAGCCGCAGCGGACGTTGCCCTGAGCGGGGAGCGCCAGGAGAACGGGGAGCCGCACGCCGGCCCGGGGGTGCGACGACTGGCTCGGGAACTGGGCTTGGACCTGGCGACGGTGAGCGGTAGCGGGCGAAAAGGCCGGATTATCAAGGAGGATCTGCTCGCCGCGCTTACTTCGACTGCGGTTGCGCCGTCGGCCACGGCGGCCAGCGGCGGGGGAGCGATCCCGGAGATCCCGGCGCAGGACTTCTCCGTTTTCGGTCCCGTTGAGGTCAGACCGCTGCCGAGGATCACCCGGCTGTCCGGACCGTTCCTGCACCGCTCTTGGCTCAACGTGCCCCATGTCACCCACAACGACGAGGCCGACATCACCGCCCTCGACGCCTACCGCGGTGAGCTGGACGCGGACGCCAAGCAGCGAGGGGAGCGGGTGACCCTGCTGTCCTTCCTGCTCAAGGCGTCGGCCGCCGCGCTGCGTGACTACCCCCAGGTCAACTCCTCGCTGACTCCTGAGAAGGACGCCTTGGTGTTCAAGTCCTACTACCACCTCGGGGTCGCTGTGGACACCCCTGACGGCTTGGTGGTGCCGGTGATTCGCGACGTGGACCGGAAGGGCATCACCGAGCTCAGCCGTGAGCTGGCCGACGTCTCCGCGCGGGCTCGGGATGGCAAGCTCACCACTGCCGACATGCAGGGTGGCACCTTCACCCTCTCCAGCCTCGGCGGCATCGGTGGCACCTCGTTCACTCCGATCGTGAACGCTCCCGAAGTCGGCATCCTCGGCGTGGTCCGCGCCGTCACCAAACCCGTGTGGAACGGCAAGAAGTTCAAGCCCCGGCTGGTGCTGCCGCTGTCGTTCTCCTACGACCACCGGGTCATCGACGGGGCCCTGGCCGCCCGGTTCACCCGGTCCCTGTGTCACCGGCTTGAGGACCCGCGCCGGTTGCTGCTGTAACCGCAGTCAGCTGTCGTCGGGCCTGGTGCCTGACCCCCTCAGTTCGACCACCCCGTCCGCTGGAAAGGCTTCCCCATGGACCTGCTCGTCCCGCCGCTCGGCGATTTCTCGGAGGTCGTCGTCATCGAGGTGCACATCGGCGGCGGTGACACGGTCACCGTGGACCAGCCCATCCTGACGTTGGAGACGGAGAAGGCGACCATGGACGTGCCTGCCACCGAGGCGGGAGTCGTCGAGTCGATGCACGTCGCGGTCGGGGACCGGGTCTCCACCGGTGACCGGATCCTCACGCTGGCCGCTGGGCAACAGCCGGCGGATGCGCCGGCCGCGGCGGACCAGCCCACCGCCGGCGGTCCGGCTGAGCAGGTCAGCGATGCGCCGCAGTACCAGGCCGGGTACGGATCTCCCAGCGGGGTGTACCGCTCACCCCAGGACGGGCTCACCCCCGTGACCACCGGTGCCACTGCGCCGGCGCACCCCACGGTGCAGGGCGAGCCCGACCTGGACGCCGAGGTACTCGTGCTCGGCGCCGGGCCCGGCGGCTACACCGCCGCTTTCCGAGCAGCCGACCTGGGCAAGCATGTTGTCCTCGTCGACCGCTCGCCCACTCTCGGGGGAGTGTGTCTCAACGTCGGCTGCATCCCCTCCAAGGCGCTGCTGCACGCCGCCAAAGTCCTTGCCGAGACCGAGGAGATGTCGGAGCACGGCCTGCGTTTCGGTGCACCGCAGGTGGATCTGCCGGCCCTGCGCGGCTGGAAGGATGACGTGGTGCGCCGGCTCACCGGCGGCTTGGCCCAGCTCGCCCGGCAACGCAAGGTCACCACGGTGCGGGGGGTGGGCCGGTTCCTGTCCGACTCCCAGCTGCAGGTCACCGCCGAGGACGGGACGACCCAGTTGGTGGCGTTCCAGCAGGCCATCATTGCGGTCGGGTCCGAGCCGGTCAGGTTGCCGTTCATCCCGCACGACGACCCCCGCGTCCTGGATTCCACCGCAGCATTGGACTTGGTCGACGTCCCCGCGAGGTTGCTGGTCCTGGGCGGCGGCATCATCGGCTTGGAAATGGCCACCGTCTATTCCCAGCTCGGCTCAGCAGTCACCGTGGTCGAGCTGATGGATCAGCTCATTCCCGGAGCCGACCGTGACCTCGTCGCGCCGCTGGCCAAACGGATCAGCACCCGCTACGAGAACGTCCGGTTGCAGACCAAGGTCAGCGCCGTACAGGCGACCGACGACGGCGTGCAGGTTACCTTCGACGGCCCGGACGGCACCGGCACGGACACCTTCGACAAGATCCTGGTCGCCGTCGGTCGCCGACCCAACGGCGGCCTCATCGACGCCGACCGTGCCGGGGTCACCGTCGACGAACACGGGTTCATCCCCGTCGACTCGCAGCTGCGCACCAACGTGCCTCACGTGTTCGCGATCGGTGACGTCGTCGGCCAACCCATGCTCGCGCACAAGGCGACCCACGAGGCGAAAGTGGCCGCCGAAGCCGCCGCCGGGTTGCCTACCCACTTCGACGCCCGGGTCATCCCGTCGGTCGCCTACACCGACCCGGAGGTCGCCTGGGCCGGAGTGACCGAGAACGAAGCGAAGGCCAAGGGCATCAACTACGGCATCGGCACCTTCCCCTGGGCCGCCAGCGGCCGGGCCTTGTCCATCGGCCGCGACGACGGGCTCACGAAACTCATCGTGGACCGCGACAGCGACCGGGTCATCGGCGCCGGCATCGTCGGCCCGAGCGCTGGAGAGCTCATCGCCGAAGCCGCGTTGGCCATCGAGCTCGGCGCCGACGCCGCCGACGTCGGCCTGACCATCCACCCTCACCCGACATTGTCCGAGACGGTGGGAATGGCGGCGGAAGCCTTCGAAGGAACCATCACCGACCTGTACCTGCCTAGGCCCCCCAATTCAAGAGCGACCTGACGAGACACTGCAGCAGTTGAGTGAGATCGCGGGTGCTGCGCTTGAACACGTCGATGAGGTAGCACCATGCGGGGCTCAGCATGGTGGTTCTTCGTGTCGACGCCGTCCGGGCTGGCGCCGCACCGGTTCCAGGTCAGCTAGTGATCCTCGACGAGCTGCATTGACGACTTCTTGGGGAGGCTCCGGCGGGACACCGAGCCCTGTTGACGCGGTCCCCACGCTCTGCACGGGAGCCGATCCCTGGTTCGGGGAGGGGTCCCGGACTCTCAGTCAGAAATCGGAAACATGAAGGAGACACGAAACATGACCATCAACGACAACGGGCCACGCCCGAATGCTTTCAACATCGCAACGGCCACCCGGCAGAACGAGAACTACCGGACTGTGGCGTGGACTGGGAAGTACCTGCAGGTCACCTTGATGCACGTCCCGGTCGGTGAGTCGATTGGACTTGAGGTTCACCCAGCCACCGATCAGTTCCTGCGCCTCGAAGCCGGGCACGGCACGGCCGTCATGGGACCGGCCAAGGACACACTCGACTTCACTCAAGACGTCTCGGCTGGATGGTCCATCCAGATTCCCGCCGGCATCTGGCACGACGTGATCAACTCCGGCGACGTACCACTTCGCGTGTACGTCGTCTACGCCCCCGTACACCACGCTGCCGGCGTCGTCCAGGCGACAGGCGCGGAGGCCGAACGGGACGAACTGGCCGGCGCTGACGAGCCCCCCGCGTGGACCATCCAACCCAGGCACGGTGCCCCGGACGGGCACGCCAGCTGACAGATCCGCACGCGTCCATGAAGTCCTTTTGACACCCGTGGCTGGGTTTTGCTCCGGCCCACTCCAGAGCAGGGTGGCTCTCCAAACGAGAGCGGGCACGCTGGTCCTTCGTGCCGACGCGGTCGGACCCGTGAACGGTGATCATGGTGGTTGTCAAGGCAGCTCATGCGGGTGGCCGAGGTCGCCGGTGCTGGTCGAGCCACACATATTTGATCTATTCCAGAAAGGTGGCCTATGGTCGGCGGGTGACGTCGACATTCGAGGAGCAGCTGCGAGCTGCCTCGCTGCGCGTGACCCGGCCTCGGCTGGCAGTACTCGCGGCGCTGCAGGAGCACTCGCATGTCGACACTGAAACGGTGATTGCGCTCGTGCGGCCCGACCTCCCCGCCGTCTCCGCACAGACGGTGTACGACGTGTTGCGGGCGCTCACGGGCGCAGGCCTGGCGAGGCGCATACAGCCGGCCGGTGCGACCGCCCGATACGAGACCCGGGTCGCCGACAACCACCACCACGTCGTATGCCGCTCCTGCGGCACCCTCGCCGACGTCGACTGCGCCGCCGGCCATGCCCCGTGTCTCACCGCCTCCAACGACCACGGCTTCGTCGTCGACGAGGCGGAGGTCATGTACTGGGGCACCTGCCCCGACTGCGCGACCACAAGAACTGCCCAGCAGACCACCCGTTCGGAAGGAACCAGATGAGCGACACCCAGGACAACGTCCCCGCCAGCGCGCAGGGCGTAGACACCATGGCGGCGGGAGGCTGTCCGGTCGCGCACGACTCCGTGACCGCGAGCGGCAGCGAGAGCGAGAACCCGGCCATCGACTCGCCGACGCCCAAGACCGGCGGCCGCCCGCATACCAACCGAGACTGGTGGCCCAACCAGATCGACCTGTCGGTGCTGCACGTCCACTCGGCCAAGAGCACCCCCCTGGGCGCGGACTTCCGCTATGCCGAGGAGTTCGCCAAGCTTGACGTCGAGGCTCTCAAGCGCGACATCACCGACGTCCTCACCACGTCGCAGGACTGGTGGCCGGCGGACTTTGGCCACTACGGGGGTCTGATGATCCGGATGAGCTGGCACGCCGCAGGCACCTATCGCATCCACGACGGTCGCGGTGGAGCCGGTGACGGCGGCCAGCGGTTCGCCCCTCTCAACAGCTGGCCGGACAACGCCAACCTCGACAAGGCCCGTCGGCTGCTGTGGCCGGTGAAGCAGAAGTACGGCCAGCAGGTCTCGTGGGCCGACCTGCTCGTGCTCGCGGGCAACGTCTCCTTGGAGTCGATGGGCTTCCAGACCTTCGGCTTCGGCTTCGGCCGCCAGGACGTGTGGGAGCCGGAGGAGATCATCTGGGGACCCGAGGACGCCTGGCTCGGTGACGAGCGCTACGTCTCAGACGACGCCATGGCGGAGGACGTGGGCGCGACCGAGATGGGGCTGATCTACGTCAACCCCGAAGGGCCTCGCGGCAGCGGCGACTTCCGGGCGGCCGCGCACTTCATTCGGGAGACCTTCGCCCGGATGGCAATGAACGACGAGGAGACCGTCGCCCTCATCGCCGGTGGTCACACGTTTGGCAAGACCCACGGCGCCGGTCCCGCCGACGACCACATCGGTCCGGAGCCCGAGGGCGCCGACCTGCAGACGCAGGGCCTCGGCTGGCTGAGCACGTACGGCAGCGGCAAGGGCCCGGACACGATCACCAGCGGCCTCGAGGTGACCTGGACCGACCAGCCGACGCAGTGGTCCAACCGCTTTTTCGAGATCCTCTTCGGCAACGAGTGGGAGCTCACCACGAGCCCCGGCGGGGCCAAGCAGTGGGTGGCCAAGGACGCCGAGGCGATCATCCCCGACGCATACGACCCGGGTGTCAAGCACCGGCCGACGATGCTGACGACCGACCTGTCCCTTCGCTTCGACCCGACATACGAGCAGATCTCGCGCCGGTTCCTGCAGAACCCGGACGAGTTCGCCCTGGCGTTCGCGAAAGCCTGGTACAAGCTGCTGCACCGCGACATGGGCCCGGCCAGCCGGTTCCTGGGACCATGGGTCCCTGAGCCCCAGCTGTGGCAGGACCCGGTTCCCGCCGTCGACCACGACCTGGTCGACGATGCCGACGTCACCGCCCTCAAAGCGGCCGTCCTGGCGTCCGGCCTCACGACCGACCAGCTGGTCTCGACCGCCTGGGCCGCGGCCGCGAGCTTCCGGTCGACCGACAAGCGTGGCGGCGCCAACGGCGCCCGGATCCGGCTCGAGCCGCAACGGGGTTGGGAGGTCAACCAACCCGAGCAGCTCGCGACGGTACTAGGCACCCTTGAGGGCATCCAACGGCAGTTCAACGACGCCGGGGGCGCACAGATCTCGATGGCCGACCTCATCGTGCTAGCGGGCTCGGCCGCCGTCGAGCAGGCGGCACGGGGCGCCGGCGCCGAGGTGACGGTGCCGTTCCACCCGGGTCGCACCGACGCGAGCCAGGAGCAGACCGATGTCGAGTCCTTCCGGGTCCTCGAGCCGCGCGCTGACGGGTTCCGTAACTTCCTGCGCCCCGGCGAGAAGACCCAGCCCGAGACGCTGCTGCTTGATCGCGCCTACATGCTGAACCTGACCGCTCCCGAGATGACCGTCCTCGTGGGCGGCCTGCGGTCCCTCGGGGCCAACGTGGGCGGCAGCCGTCACGGTGTCCTGACCGACCGGCCCGGCGTGCTCAGCCAGGACTTCTTCACCAACCTGCTCGCCCCGGGCACTCGGTGGAAGGTGTCGGAGTCCGACGAGAACGTCTACGAGATCCGTGACTCGGCCACCGATGAGGTGAGGTGGACCGCCACCGCCGTGGACCTCGTCTTCGGTTCCAACTCGCAGCTCAGGGCCGTTGCCGAGGTCTATGCCAGCCAAGACGCTCAGGCCAAGTTCGTCGCCGACTTCGCCGCCGCCTGGACCAAGGTCATGGACCTCGACCGGTTCGACCTCGCCTGACCGGGCTGTCCAGGCGGCCCGGTCGATGCGGCAGCGCGACCGGGCCACCTGGCCCCCAGGGACCACGCTCATCCGGGGTCCCTGGGCGCAGGGTGCCCAGCAAGGGGCGTACCGCGTTCTCTAGTGCACGTACGTGTCGGGCGGACGGGTTTCCCCGGCAGGCGCCGGTTGGCGTGAGGCCATCTTCGCGGCTTCATGCCGGTCGTCCGCTGGCCGGTCGCCCGGACGGTGGTCTGCGGCGGCGGCGGCCTGCTCGACTTCCAGCAGGGAGTCGTTGCGCCGTTGGGCAACGAACGCTGCGTGACCCCCTCGAATACCGAATAGTCGCTTCGTCCACACCAGATAGACGACCGCGAACAGGTTGATGACCAACGCCGCGACCCGAAGCCACGTCACCTTCGCCAGCAACTCATGGATCTCCAACGGAATGAACACGGCCGTGCCGACGGCGGCGACATACTCACCCCACCGCCGCATCAGCCAGAGCCCCACGGCTTCGGTCAGCTCCAAGGCACCGTAGGCGAGCACCCCGAGCGCCACCAGGAGCAGCGTGCTGTCGCGGGTGGTCAGCAGCTGCTCGATGGCGTTGACCGGACCGGTTTCCTGAAGGTCGACCCCCAGGCGATCGGCGATCGGCCGCAGCGCCGGAAGGTAGGAGTCGAAGACCTTCTGCAGCGACTCGCGCGCACCCTCGAATCGCCAGACCCCGTACGCCAGGGCGACCAGCAACAGTCCCCGGATGCCGCGTTCAATCGCAAGGAGGCGTAACACGAACGCGTCCCGAAGCGCCCGACCCCGAAGCACCTCGGGCGCCTGGTCAGCCGGGCCGGACCCGCGCGCTGGGCCCGTGACGTAAGCACCGCACCTCAAGCAGCGCCACGCCGGACCGCTCGGGGCGTGCACCTGCAGTCGCCTTGCCAAGACTTGCTCGGTAGGAGCGTACGTCGCGTGCCCATGCAGGCCGCACGAACGCACCTCCCAGCTGAAACGCCGCCACGGTCTTACCACCCCTCATGATAACGATGGCGAACAGGGGGATGGAGAGCGCCGGTTCGAGGTGCAGATGACCGCCGGGTGCGTGGTCGGACGTGCCGTACCGTGGCGGTCAGAGCTCAACGCCCGCGATATCAACGCGTAGATGGCCGGTGGGTGAGGGCCAGCGGCGCTTCAACAAGCGGAGCGCCGCCCCGACTCGCCGCCAGCGGCGGCCGGTGTCTCTAGCCTGCAGCAATCCGCCCCAGGGCTAGACACCGCCACCCCACCGCCCCGGGGTTCACGCTCCTGCTCGACACGTAAGCAAGGAGTGAGGACTTCTACTTGGCCACCAGCGGGGACCGCCACGTGGCCACTGCGGGGACTCTCCCATGTCCATGGACACGCCCGGGCCCCCGCTGTCATTCGCGGGGGGGTGGCGCCTGACTAACCCCCCATTAGGCCTCCATTAGGCCACCATGAGGCCCGGTGCGGGCAACCGCAGGAGGCCCGCCGTGATGAGGGCGTTGACGACGTTGGGACCAGCAGTGTTCGCTTGATGCTCGGTGGTTCCGGAGCGGCGCAGGGCTTCGACTACTAGTCCCTCGGCCTGACGGCGTACCTGGTCTTGTCCATCGGTCGACACTGGTGACTTGCCTTGGGCGAGGTGGTGTTCCTCGATGATGGCCGCCGTCGCGAGCCCGTACCAGCCTCGCTGCCACCAAGGGCCGGAGGAGAGGACTCCCTCAAGGGACACCTTCCCGCCGCACTCGCATCCGGTGCCGTCGGTGGCGTCGTGAAGTTCTCGGGCTTTGGCTCGAATGGCTTCTTCGTCGAACGGCGGCCTAGTGGTTATCGCCGGCTCCTCGCGATGGAGCTGAGAGCGGGGATTAAGGCCCGGCCGGGTGCCGCAGCCCTGCCCTGACGGCCGCGGGTCGTCAGCCACGGTGTCCACGGTGTCCCGGTGTCCAGGGTCGATGATGGTGAACATGTCTTCCATCTCCAGCGCTTGCAGGATTCGTCGCAGGGAATTCGGAGGCTGATAGAGGCGTAGCCGGTTTCCCCAGTCACGACGAGCCTGCAGGAGCACGTCCAACCCGGCGCAGTCCATGAACGTGGTGGCGGACAGGTCAACCAGAAGATCGCCCGCGGCCTCCCGTAAGGCTCGGTCGAAGGCGGCGCGCATCGACGTGACCGTGCCCCAGTCAATCTCACCGACCGGCCGGACCACTGTCTCCGGCCCGGTCGGGACGGCGCCAACGGTTAGCGAGTACGTCATTCGGCCCCCAAAAGCGCATCGGTCGAGCAAGCGCTGCCGGGGTCTGGGGCAACATGACATCCACCCTGCCGTCTACTAATGTACTCCTCCCGCTGCCGAGAAGAACAGATCCGAACAGGACGCCCTGGGATGGCCCAGCGGAGGTGGAGGCCAGTAGCACCAACGCGACCCGCCCGACGGCCCGCGAGAGTGCTGCGCCCAGGCGGCCGCCGTCAAGGGCCTGGGCAGCTGGCTCGGCACCATGAGGCCCAGACCTCGGACCCCGTGGTCGCGGGGGTCGCACGGCGCCCCGCCGCTCTCAGACTTCAGGGCCGAAGCGGCCTCCGGCCCCGGCACGACGCCGGCACCAGGCCGCCCCACCCGAGACCCTCGCCCACCTCACGCTCACAACCCAGGACCGCGACACCTTCCGGGGAGTGCTCATCCAGCTGGTCGCGAAGTACGGGGTCCGATTGTTCCCTCGCCGACCACGTCACGGAGCTGGTCGCTCGGCAGCCGCCGGAGCTCATCGGCCCGTCGAGGTACCCGTCACCGTGTCCCCCTCCACGTGCAACTTTGTGACGTCGTAGACAGCAAGGGGAAACACGGAACGAGTCCGTCGCCCGTGCGGGGCCAGCCCCGGTCCCGGCCATGACGTCAACGACCTTGCCGAGCCAGCTCAGGGTCGCTGACCGCCGAACTGGATCGCCCCGGCCACCGCGCCCGCTGGTACACCTAGCCGGGCGAAAGCACCCCGCGGCAGGGCGGCGACCGGTCCGGGCGTCAGGTCGGCGGACAGAGAAGACCCCGAAGCTCGAAGCCCCCCGCCCGGCCCCCAGGTACTTGGCCCCGGCCGGGTCAGGGCGGCGGGCCGTGCGGCCCGTGGAAGACCCGGGCCCGGGCCCGTCGGGACGGCTGGGAACAGCACCGCCAAGACGGTTCGAATGCCCGCCTGGAACCACCGCACCGAGCGGGCCGGGCCGCACCGCCACCTCGCGGGCTTTTGTGAACGCTGCCTCCGCACATCCGGCCGAACGGGACATTTGGAGCGTTTGGGTTTACTCTTTCTTGACCAAAGCAGACAAGCTTTTACCTTGGGGGTCGATCGGCCCCCGAAGCGCCCCTCAGAACGGCGACAGGTCATGCCCACTCCGATACGCCCCGAAGAGTCCCTGCTGACGCCGGCCGAAGTAGCCGCACTATTCCGGGTGAATCCTAAGACCGTTACCCGCTGGGCGGTGGCGGGCCAGCTGACCGCAGTCCGCACGCTCGGCGGCCACCGTCGCTACCGAGCCGGCGAGGTGCTGGACCTCCTGCGCATCGGTACCCAGCCAGCAAAGGCCGCCGGCTCGCCCGCCGGCGGACCATGACCCCCCGGACGGCCGTTACCCCCCGCTGACCCTGTTCGGCGCCTCGAAACCAATCAGTGCCCTCCTGCTCCCGACCGACCGAACCTGGGAGTCGACCGCCGTCGCCGGCCGTTCGAACCCCAGGGGGCGCGGATCGCCCCCGTCGGGCCAGGCACTGGCCAGCTCGCCAACAGGGTTCCCGCACGCGCCGTGGCCGGCCTGGTGCATCGGCCGCAGGCGACCGCCCCCTTGCACCCGGCACCGCGCACCGTGACCGCCGACCCTTGGATGCCGCGGTGCCCCAGTGCCCGACGTGCGCGCCGGCAAGCTGTCGGCCTCCCCGACCGCCGCGTCCCTGGTGCGGCAGCTCCTGCGCCGCTGGGCATGCCCGGCCCATGTCAGCGACCCCGACGACGCGCTCCGTCTGGTCTCCGAGCTCGTCACGAACGCCCTTGATCCACGGCCTACCACCCATCGACTTAGCGATGCGACGTGCGGGTAGGCAAACCATCGTCCGCGTCACTGACTCCGGCACCAAACGGATCCTGCCGCAGCATCCAGCGGCCGCAGATGTGGTCTGCGGACGAGGACTTCGGCTACTCGAGGTCCTCGCCACCGACTGGGGCGTGGCCACCTACGCCCACCGCAACACAGTCTGGTTCACCCTGTAACGCCGGTCCCGGACCCCCACGTGACATTCGCGCTGGCCAACCGCCACCCATGAGTCCACCATAGGAAACGCCCAACCAGGGGCTCAACGGTCAAGAAGCCTCATCGTGAAACTCCCCAGGTTCTCTGCCGCTCTCGAACGGGCGGCGGCTCTCGGTTGACGGCAGCGTAGTAAGCGTGCTCGTACTCTACTGGGGGATGTTGCCAAGGGAACCGTGAAGACGTTTCTGGTTGGACCAGTCGACCCAGCCGGCGGTAACTCGACGTCGGCCAAGGTCCTGTCATGTCGGATAGGCCGAGCAGGCAGCCCCTACCCGGTAATCTACGAATCTGTGTGAATGAGGCCCCGGCCGGCAACCGCTCGAACGCCCCAAGCAGTCACCCAAAACATTTACGACGAGGACCGCACTCCCGGCGCGGGTTGGGGGTACGCTCGTGGTGTTCATGGTCGCCCGGGACCCCGGTGGCTCTCCAGCATTCGCAGGTCGGAGACCATCGATGAGTTGGACGTCAACGCCTACTGCTGCTGAGGTGGCGGCCCGAACCCCCGCTGTGTCACCGCTGGCCCTTGGTGGGGTTCGGTCGACGCCGGCGCTGGGGGTCGAGGTGTCTCAGTTGCGGTATGCGCTGCGGGCGCGGTCGGCTCGCTCACCTGCTGCTGCTGACGGTGAGCTTCGGACACGGTTGCGGCGCCGGGATGCCCTGCTGCGGGAGCTGCGCCGCCGGGGCCTCGACGTCCCGAAAGAGCGCATGGAACCGCATCCACCGCATCCACCGCATCCACCGCATCCACCGCATCCGTGTGACCCGCCGCGACTGTGTGACCCGTCGGTGGTGGTGGCGTCTGTGGTGGGGCAGCGGCCACGTCCCGACCGGGGCGG
>JALZBH010000183.1 GCA_030947625.1 Actinomycetota bacterium | reverse complement strand
GGAGCTGGACGGGATCGTGGACCGGGAGGTGTGGCGCAAGGCCGGAAAGCAGGGTCTGCTCGGTCTCCAGCTCGACGAGCAGTACGGCGGTGGCGGCACGTCGGACTTCCGGTACAACGTCGTGCTCGGCGAGGAGATGACCGCCAAGGGCGTTTACGGAGCGGCGTTCCCACTGTTCAACGACATGATCGTGCCTTACCTCCAGGCCGCGGCGAACGAAGAACAGAGGCAGCGGTGGTTCCCTGGACTGGCCAGCGGTGAGCTGGTTGCCGCGATCGCGATGACCGAGCCAGGCGCCGGCTCTGACCTGCAGGGCATCCTCACGACCGCCGTCGACAAGGGCGACTACTACCTGCTGAACGGTCAGAAGACCTTTATCAGCAACGGCATCCTCGCCGATCTGGTGATCGTGGTCACCCGCACCGACCCGGGCGCCGGACACCAGGGCATCAGCCTGCTGGTCGTCGAACGCGGCATGGCCGGCTTCGAGCGCGGTCGCAACCTGGACAAGATCGGTCAGCATGCCCAGGACACCGCCGAGCTGTTCTTCGACAATGTCGAGGTGCCCAAGAAGAACCTTCTCGGCAACGAGGGCAGCGGGTTCGGCTACCTGATGACGAACCTGTCTCAAGAGCGGTTGTCGATCGCCGTGGCCGCGGCCCGGGCCTGCGAGGTGGTGCTCGAGGAGTGCCTGAGATACGCCAAGGACCGCACCGCCTTCGGTCGCCCGATCGGGACGTTCCAGCACAACCGGTTCGTGCTCGCGGAGATGGCGACCGAGTCCCACATCGCCCGGGTGTTCGTCGACGACTGCATCAAGCGGCACGTCGCCGGCGAGCTCGACGCGAAGACCGCCTCGATGGCGAAGTGGTGGACGACCGAGCTGCAGAAGAAGATCGTCGACCAGGGCGTTCAGCTGTTCGGCGGCTACGGCTACATGCGGGAGTACCCGATCGCCCGGGCCTATGTGAACAGCCGGGTGCAGACGATCTACGGCGGCACCACCGAGATCCAGAAGGAGATCATCGGCCGCTCCTTGGGCCTCTAGCGACCCGGCCTCCGCCGAACCGCGGCTCGTGCCCGCCGCAGAGGCTAGAGGGCGATTGGCCGACTCTGGGCGCCGATCGTGGCGAGGGCAGTGTCCGGAAAGTCGGTCAGCAACCCGTCCACCCCGGCGTCGAGCAGCATGGTGATCTCCGCCGCCGCATCGCCGTGGCGCCGTGGACGCAAGCCCCGCCGCAGGTTCGCCGGGAGATGCCGGTTCTCGTTGCGCAGCGTCCATACAAGTACGTCGAGCCCACGATCATGCGCCTTCGCGACGAGATCTCCAGCCCTGTGCACCTGGTCGCGACGATCCCGAGGGAGGACGAGGTGCTTGTGCGGCCCGATGGCACCGGCGTACTCGGCGATCCGGGTCAGCCCCTTGCGTCCACTCATCCTCCGATACGCCGTACCGCCGTCGGCCGGACGCCCGGATGTCTCCAGCAGCTGCACCAAAGGCACTCGCGTCCGCGCCACCAGCGCCTGGAGGAGGCTGGGTTCGAAGCTCATCACGGTTAGCAGCCGTTGCGGGTTGTCGAGTCCGTGGCGTCGGATCACCTCGACCAGCAGGTCCGCCACCGGCAGCCCGCGCTCAGTAAGCCACCGCGGGTGCTTGACCTCCGCGTGCACCCTCAGCGGCGCGCCGCGCCTGCCCGACTCGATCTCGCGGAGCCGGAGCAGATCCTCGAACGTGACCAGATCCAGCTGGTCGTCGAACAACGCACTGTGCGGCCGCTTGTTCGGCCAGCGCTCGCGCGCCTTGAGGGTGCGGATCTCGGCGAGGTCGAAGTCGTGGACGAACCAACCCTCGACGTACCGACCCTCCACCTCGATGCTCGTGAGCCGGTGAGCGTACTCGGGCCGGTCGGCGACGTCGGTGCTGCCGGAGAGCTCGACATCGTGCCGGCAGACCAGCACGCCGTCTCGGGTGACGACCAGGTCTGGCTCGACCGAGTCCGCACCCATCCGCCAGGCCATGCGGTAGGCGAGTGCGGTGTGCTCGGGGCGGTAGCCACTGGCCCCTCGGTGTCCGATCACGAGCGGTCGCGTCACGAGCCGAGCCTGCGCGTGCCTGGTGACGGGCAGGCGACGGCCGGCTGGCCGGCCGATGACGACCAGGTGGCGTCACGGCACAATCGCGCCCATGACGATCTCGATCGGGACGCTCACCGCCGTACCAGCATCTCAGCACCCCGAGCTGCTCGGCCGTTCGGTTGTCGAAGCCCTGGGTGGCTGGGAGTACGCCGACCAGGTGGGCGTCGTCCGCATCGACCCGGAGCTGGCCGACACTGCAGCGATGACCGCTGCGTACGACGTACCGCTCTCTGCGAGCGTCAACTGCGTCGTGGTCATGGGCCGGCGCGACGCCATCGAGCGCACCGGGGCATGTCTGGTCCGCGCCGACACCCGGGCCGATGTGAACAACCGGGTCAGGCGACTCCTCGAGGTCCGCAAGGCGTCGTTCCTCGCCCATGAAACGGGCCGTCGAGGAGACCGGCATGGAGTACGGCGGCATCACCCCGATCGGACTTCCCGAGCACTGGCGGCTCTTCGTGGACGCCGCCGTCGTCGAGATCGCGTGGGCGGTCATCGGTAGTGGAATCCGCGGCTCCAAGCTCGTCCTCCCCGGCTCCGCCCTCGCGCATCTCCCCCGTGCCGAGGTCATCCCCCAGCTCGCCACCTGACGCCGACCCGGCTCTTACGCGCAGCTTTGGTACGCCGACCCGGCTCTAACGTGCAGCTTTGGTACGCCGACCCGGCTCTAACGTGCAGCTAACCCACGGCTCGGCGGGAAGCAACCCACCGGCTCGGCGGAACACATATTCGGTGGCCCCGGGCGGCGCATCTCCGTAACCTTGTGCCAGTGCGCAAACTGCCTCTCGATGACCCCGGCATAGCCGATCATCGAACGCCGGGCAGGTACCTGTGGTGGGTGGCCAAGGGCCAGTGGCGCACGATCGCCGTTGGGATGCTCTTCGGCATCGTGGCGATGTGCGCAACAGCGGTGATGCCTGCGATCATCGGCCGGGCGATCGACGCCGGCGTGACCCACAAGGACACCTCGGCGCTGCTCCGGTGGGGGCTGGTGCTCTTCGGCGTCGGCTTGTTGGAGTCCGCCTCGGGCATCATCCGGCACCGGTACGCCGTGACGAACTGGCTGACCGCGGCGTACCGCACCGTGCAGCTGGTGGCCCGCCAGGCCACGGACCTCGGTGCCACCTTGTCGAAGAAGGTAGCCACCGGTGAGGTCGTCGCGATCGGCACCAACGACCTGTCCTACATCGGCAACGCGATGGACGTCAGCGCCCGCGCCGCCGGTGCGCTGGTCTCCTTCGTGGTGGTCGCGCTGATCCTGCTGAGCACCTCGGTCACCCTCGGACTGGTCGTGCTCATCGGCGTACCCGTACTGCTGCTGCTGGTCGGCCCGCTCCTGCGCCCGCTGCAACGCCGCAACCTCACCCAGCGAGAGCTGATGGGCGATCTGTCCAACCTCGCAACCGACATCGTCAGCGGCCTGCGCGTCCTGCGCGGCATCGGCGGCGAGCGCGTCTTCCATGAACGGTACGTGGCCGAGTCCCAGCGGGTCCGCCGCGCGGGGGTCGGCGTTGCCGTCCTGCAGTCGGTGCTGGACGCGCTGCAGGTGTTCCTGCCGGGCGTGTTCGTGGTGTTCGTCGTCTGGCTCGGCGCAAGGTTCGCCGTCGAGGGAAAGATCAGCGCCGGCGAGCTCGTTGCGTTCTACGGGTACGCCGCGTTCCTGCTGATGCCGCTGCGCACGGCGACCGAGTTCGCCAACAAGATGATCCGCGCTTTCGTCGCCGCCCGTCGCGTCATCCGGGTGCTCGCCCTCGAACCCGAGATCGACGACCCTGCCGCCGCCGCGACCGAGCCGCCGCGGGACTCCGAGCTGTACGACGCCGAGTCCGGCGTCCGGATCGAGCCCGGCAAGGTCACCGCACTGGTCTCCGAGCCCCCGGAGGACGCGGCCGTGCTCGCAGACCGTCTGGGGAGGTTCCTCGAAGGGGACGTGCGCTGGGGCGGAGTCCGCCTCAGCGACCTGCCACGTCGGAGCGTCCGCCGACGGATCATCGTCTCCGACAGCGCCAGCGCCATGTTCTCGGGCCGGCTCGACGAGCAGATCGACATTCGCCAGGGCGGCCGGCCGGCCTTGGAGCGAGCGATCGACACCGCCTCCGGCGACGACGTACTCGACGCGCTCCCCGAGGGCTACGCCACCGAGGTCGCCGAGAAGGGCCGCACGTTCTCCGGAGGCCAGCGGCAGCGGCTCGTCCTTGCTCGGGCCCTGACCGCCGACCCCGAGATCCTGGTGATGGTGGAGCCGACCTCGGCCGTCGACGCTCACACCGAGGCTCGGATCGCGGAGCGGTTGCGAGCAGCCCGCACGGGCCGGACCACGGTCGTGACCACCTCGAGCCCGCTTCTCCTCGACCGGGTCGACACCGTGTGCTTCCTGCTCGAAGGCAGCCTTGTCGCCAGCGGCACCCACGAGGACCTGATGGCCACCACCCCGGCCTATCGCGCGGTGGTCACGCGCGAGGTCCAGCAGAGCGAGGAGGTCCTCGGATGAGCCAGATGCTTCCCGTGGCCGACACCGCCAGTGTGCGGCGTTATGCCGTGTCGATCTTCCGCCGCCACCCGCGCTGGGTGGCCGGCGCGCTCGGCCTGCACCTCCTGGCGGCGGTCGCCGGCTTGGCCGGACCCAAGCTCCTCGGCGACCTGGTCCAGGGCGTCACCACCGGTACGACGCTGAGCCATGTCAACCACGTGGCCATCGTGCTGGCCTGCTTCCTGCTGGCCCAGACCCTGCTCACCCGGCAGGCGCGCTACCTCTCCGCCTCGCTGGGCGAGAA
>JALZBH010000182.1 GCA_030947625.1 Actinomycetota bacterium | reverse complement strand
ACTGGGGGATGTTGTTGACGGTGTAGGCGATCAGGTCGCTGACCAGCCGCAGCGAATGCTCGGGAGGGAACACGTAGGTGCCGCGGGAGAGATACTCCTTGACGATGTCGTTCTGCGTCGTGCCTGCCAGCTGGGCGTGCACCAGGGTGGGCTCGACGCCGGGGTTCTGCTCCTCGGCGACCACCTGGTAGAGCGCGAGCAGCCACATTGCGGTGGCGTTGATCGTCATCGAGGTGTTCATCTCGGTGAGCGGGATGTCTGCGAAGAGGTGGCGCATCTCGCCCAGGTCCATCACCGGCACGCCAACCTTGCCGACCTCCCCCCGGGCAAGCGGCGAGTCGGGGTCGTAGCCGGTCTGAGTGGGCAGGTCGAAGGCCACGGACAGTCCGGTCTGGCCCTTGGCGAGGTTGGTGCGGTAGAGCCGGTTCGACTCGGCGGCGGAGGAGTGGCCGGCGTACGTCCGCATGACCCAGGGGCGGTCCTTCTCATGGACACTCATGTTGGCAAGGCTAGAGCGCGATCCACCGACTGGTAACCGGCTGTGCGGCTTCTCACTGGCTCGTTGCGCAGGTCAGGCCGTGGCCGTCGTCGGGGGGGTGGCTGGCGTGGCTGAGGCCTCTACCTCGACCAGACCGCGCAGGTGCGAAAGGTGCAGCATCCGGCGTACGACTGCAGGACAACCTCGGAGCATCAGCCGGCGTCCTGCTCGGGCCGCCATCCGGCCGGCCACCGCGATCATCCGAAGCACCGGCAGGTCGACCGACTCCACCCCGGACATGTCGAGGACAACATCGCCGGAGCAGCTCTCCAGGTGGTCGTAGAGCGCCTCCCGGAGCACGCTGATGGAGCGAACGTCGAGCTGCCCGGACAAGACCATGACCGATCCGTCGACAACTTGCTCCATGCCGTGATCCCCCAAAACTCTCAGACTCCGGGTGGCCTCTTCAACTATGACGCGACGCGCGCCGGTTGGGTTGCCACCACGCGGGTTGAGACCGAACCGTGTCAGGAGCTTTCGATGCGTTCGACGTCGGCACCGACCGCGCGAAGCGACTCGGCGAAGTACGGGTAGCCGCGGTCGATGTGCTGGGCCTCCCCCACCGTCGTGGTGCCCTGTGCTCCGAGACCCGCTAGAGCAAGCGCCGCCCCAGCCCGGATGTCGTGGGCGGCCACCGGCGCCCCCGAGAGATCCTTACGGCCGCGTACGACGGCATGGTGGCCGTCGGTGTGCAGGTCCGCCCCGAGCCTGGCCAGCTCTTGGGCGAACATGAACCGCGACTCGAAGACATTCTCGGTGATCATCGCCGACCCGTCGCTGACCGAGGCGAGTGCCATCGCGAACGGCTGCAGGTCGGTGGGAAACCCTGGATAGGGCAGCGTCACCACGTCGAACGCGCGCAGCCGGTCGGTCACGGTCACCGTGAAGCCGTCGGGCGCGGAGCTCACCTGCGCTCCGGCGCCCACGAGCTTGTCGAGCACCAGGTCGAGATGCCCGGCGACCCCTCCCCCGATCGTCACGGTGCCTCCGGCGATGGCGGGAGCAAACGCCCAGGTCCCCGAGACGATCCGGTCGGCGACCGTCGTGTGCTCCACCGGACGGAGCGAGTCGACACCGGTGATGATCAGCGTCGAGGTAGAGACGCCCTCGATTTCGGCACCCATGGTGCTCAGCATCCGGCACAGGTCGACGATCTCCGGCTCGCGTGCGGCGTTGTCGATCACCGTGGTGCCTTCGGCGAGCACAGCCGCTGTCAACAGGTTCTCGGTCGCTCCCATCGAGGGGAAGTCGAGCCCGATCGCCGTTCCGGCGTACCGACCGGCGACGTCGGCGACCACCTGCCCGTGCTCGATCCAGACCCTGGCGCCCAGCCGCTGCAGCCCGGCGATGTGCATGTCGAGGCCCCGAGAACCGATCGCATCTCCGCCAGGGAGCGCCACACTCGCCCGTCCGCAGCGGGCCACCAGCGGCCCGAGCACGTTGATCGACGCGCGCAGCCGCCTGACGATCTCGTACGGCGCCTCCCAGCCGAGCTCCTCGGGCACCTCGACGGTGACCGAACCGCTTTCCATCGGCGAGAAGCTCGCTTCGACGTTGCAACCGAGGTGCTCGAGCAGCCGACCCATGACGGCCACGTCGAGAATGTGCGGCACGTTGTGGACCGTCGAACGTCCCGGCGCGAGCAGCGTGGCTGCCATCAACTTCAACGCGGAGTTCTTGGCGCCGGCCACCGCAACCCGGCCGGACAGCGGTCGCGAGAACGGCCCGTCCGAGGTGATCCGCAAGCTCCGCACGGGCCGACCCTAACCCGGCTCTCCCTAGCCTAGGCTGGCGAGATGGTGAACCTCACTCGGATCTACACGCGCACCGGTGATGGCGGCCTTACCCGTCTGGGTGACCTCACTGAGACCAGCAAGAACGACCCGAGGCTGCATGCCTACGCAGACGTCGACGAGGCGAATGCGCAGATCGGGGTGGCCCTCGCAGGGGGTGGTCTCGCCGATGACGTCGTGGCGGTGCTGACCCACGTCCAGAACGACCTCTTCGACGTGGGCGCCGACCTGTGCACTCCGGTAGTGCCCGATCCCGAGTACCCGCCGCTGCGCATCGAGCAGTCCTACATCGACCGGCTCGAGCGGTGGTGTGACGCCTACAACGAGCACCTGCCGAAGCTTCGCTCGTTCATCCTCAACGGCGGCACTGTCGGTGCGGCCCGGCTACACGTCGCCCGCACCGTCGTCCGTCGCGCCGAGCGGCGGGCCTGGGCCGCTCACGAGGAGTACGCCGACTCGATGAACCCGCTCGCGATCACCTATCTCAACCGGCTCTCCGACCTGCTGTTCATCCTCGCCAGGCACGCCAACCGGGAGATCGGGGATGTGCTGTGGGTGCCGGGAGGCGAGCGGAACACCGCTCAGACCGAGTCCGCGCCTGTCCCGGGCGGAGCGGCTTCGAGCCAGGACTGAAAACCGGTCAGTGCCTGCGGGCTCATCGCCAGCTCGATGCGGCCGCGGGGTGAGCGGCACTCGATGACCACATGACCGCCGTACAAGCTGAATCCCTCGACACCAGAGGGGTAGCGCTGGCCGACGTACTCCATATCGGTGCGCTGCCAGACGCGGCGGGCCCGGGGAGAGGGCGAGAAGATCCGGAACCACTCGAGCCGTTCGCCGTTATAGCGACCCAGTCCCAGCACCCAGCCGCGCCCGGCCCGAGCGGACCGGACGCGGAAGCTGAGCTCGAACGTGCCGCCGTGGCGAGAGAGCCACCGGCGGCGCAAGACCAGGTACGCCCCGTAGAGCAGGAACAGGAGCAGCACAGCACCGGCTGAGTCGGTCAACCACTGCCATACGCCCATAGTCGGATCAGGATGCCCTCTCGGTGGCTCGGATCCGGGCCTCGGCCCGACGGGCTCGTGCCTGGGCATCCTCCTGACCGTCCTCCTCGTCATCGCCGGCCTTCTCGGCCTCCTCGAGCTCGTTGCGCTCGTGGTCGGCGTCGATGTCCTCCGCGAGCACAGCGTGCGCGGAGAGGATCGAGACCCGGTTCGCCGCAACCGAGATGAAGCCACCGTCGACTGCCGCGACAACTCCCTCGCCGTCGACCGGGGTTATCTCGACCACCCCGTCGACCAGGAGCGAGAGGATCGGCGTGTGGTTGCGGAGGACCCCCAAATCGCCCTCGGTCGTCCGGGCGAGAACCATCTTGGCCTGCCCGGACCACACGGTGCGTTCGGCCGAGACGAGCTCCACCTGGAGCTGGTCGTCACTCACGCTGATCCCTTTCGCTTCGCTCTCACAGGCTCTTCTGAATCTGGTCCCACTTCTTCTCGACGTCGTCGAGACCGCCGCACATGAAGAACGCCTGCTCGGCCACGTGGTCGTACTCGCCCTGGGCGATCTTGTTGAACGCCTCGACCGTGTCCTCGACCGAGACCGTGGACCCTTCGATGCCGGTGAACTGCTTCGCGACATAGGTGTTCTGGGACAAGAACCGCTGGATCCGGCGTGCGCGAGAGACGATGATCTTGTCTTCCTCGGAGAGCTCGTCCACACCCAGGATCGCAATGATGTCCTGCAGCTCCTTGTTGCGCTGCAAGATCTGCTTGATGCGGATGGCGCAGTTGTAGTGGTCCTCGCCGATGTACTGGGCGTCGAGGATCCGGGAGGTGGAGGTCAGCGGGTCCACCGCGGGATAGATGCCGAGCGAGGCGATCTCGCGGGAGAGCTCGGTGGTCGCGTCGAGGTGCGCGAACGTAGTTGCTGGAGCCGGGTCGGTGTAGTCGTCGGCCGGCACGTAGATCGCCTGCATCGAGGTGATCGAGTGCCCGCGAGTCGAGGTGATCCGCTCCTGCAGGACCCCCATCTCGTCGGCCAGGTTCGGCTGGTAGCCCACCGCGGATGGCATCCGGCCGAGCAGCGTCGAGACCTCCGACCCTGCCTGGGTGAACCGGAAGATGTTGTCGATGAACAACAGCACGTCCAGGTTCTGTACGTCGCGGAAGTACTCCGCCATGGTCAGCGCAGACAGCGCCACCCGCAGACGGGTGCCAGGTGGCTCGTCCATCTGACCGAAGACGAGCGCGGTCTGGTCGAGCACGCCGCTCTCGGTCATCTCCGTGATCAGGTCGTTTCCCTCACGTGTGCGCTCGCCGACGCCGGCGAACACCGACACGCCGCCGTGGTCCTTCGCGACGCGGGCGATCATCTCCTGGATCAGCACGGTCTTGCCCACCCCAGCGCCACCGAACAGGCCGATCTTGCCTCCCTCGACGTACGGCGTGAGCAAGTCGATGACCTTGATCCCGGTCTGGAACATCTCCGTCTTGGGTTCGAGCTGGTCGAACGCCGGTGACTTGCGGTGGATCCCCCAACGCTCCTCGACCTCGTACTTCTCGCCGTCCTTGAGGTTCAGGC
>JALZBH010000058.1 GCA_030947625.1 Actinomycetota bacterium | reverse complement strand
CCAGCGGGTCGTCGGCATTGAGTACGGCGGTCCCCTCGGCGGGGAGCGCCTCCACCAGCTCGCCCTTGGCCACCGCGATCAGCTCCTTGGTGCCGAACTCACCGAGGTGGGCGACCCCGACGTTGAGCTCGACGGCCACGTCGGGAACTGCGATCCGGCACAGGTAGCGGATGTGACCGACACCTCGAGCACCCATCTCCACGACCAGGAACCTGGTGTCCCTTTCGGCGCGGAGCACGGTCAAAGGCACGCCCAGCTCGTTGTTGGCGTTTCCGGCGGTGGCCACGGTCGGCGCAGACGTCCCCAGCGTTGCGGCAAGGAGGTCCTTGGTGCCGGTCTTGCCCTGTGAGCCGGTCAGGCCCACGACACGAACGCCCGGCAGTCGGTCGAGCACGTGGCGAGCAAGCTCACCCAGCGCCAGCGTGGCATCGCCGACCACGACGCTCGGCATGCCGGTAGCCCGCTCGCCAAGCACCACAGCAGCACCGCGCTCGATGGCGTCGCCGGCGAAGTCGTGCCCGTCGACGCGTTCTCCGGTGAGCGCTACGAAGATGCCGTCAGCGACGGGGATGCGGCTGTCGAGGAACGCAGCGCCGGTCACCAGCCGTTCGGGTCGGGCATCGCGCACCTCGCCACGCACCGCCCGGGCGATCTCGGCGATCGACAGCCCGATCACCGCAGCTCCTCGAGCGCGGCGCGGAGCTCTTCGCGGTCGTCGAAGGGATGCACAGTCTCGTGGATCTCCTGCCCGGTCTCGTGTCCCTTGCCGGCGACGACCAGGGTGTCGCCGGGCCGAGCCAGCGAGACGGCGTACCGGATCGCCTCGCGGCGCCCGCCCACCTCGATCACCTCGCCGCGCTGGTCCGCGGCTACCCCGCCCGCCCCTGCCAGTACGGCGGCCCGGATCCGGCGGGGATCCTCCGTGCGCGGGTTGTCGTCGGTGACCAGGAGAACGTCGGCAAGCCGAGCCGCCACATCGCCCATCATCGGCCGCTTGCCGGTGTCCCGGTCACCGCCCGCACCCAGCACCACCAGCAGCCGGCCGTCCGTCAGCGGCCGCAGTGCCTGCAACGCGGCGGCGATCGCGTCCGGCTTGTGCGCATAGTCGACCACTGCCAAGAAGTCCTGGCCGGCGTCGACCCGTTCGAGTCGTCCCGGGACACCGGCCATCTCGGCGATGCCGGCGGCGACCAGAGCCGGGTCGAAGCCCGCCTCCCCGGCAAGAGCGATCGCACACAAGGCGTTGGCGACGTTGTAGGCCCCGGTCAAGGGGACGCCCGCTGCGATCGGTTCGCCCAGCGGAGGCAGCACGGTGAACCGAGCGCCGTCTGGCCGCAGCCCGACGTCGACAGCGCGCCAGTCCGCCGCGGCGCCCGAGGCGGAGAATGTCCGCATCGGCACCCGGGCGATGTCGAGGAGCGCCCGACCGTGCTCGTCGTCGACGTTGGTCAGCCCGCGCTTGCTGCGTTCGGGGAAGAACAACGACGCCTTGGCAGCGAAGTACTCCTGCACGCTGGCATGGAAGTCGAGGTGGTCGCGCCCGAGGTTCGCGAAGGCCGCCACATCGAAGACGACCCCGTCGACCCGGCCGAGCACGAGCGCATGGCTGGAGACCTCCATGGCACATCCACGCACGTGCTCCTCGCGCATCACCGCGAACAGCGCATGCAGATCCGGCGCCTCCGGTGTGGTCAGTGCCGTCGCGACCTCCTGCCCCGCGATGCGGGTACCGACCGTGCCGACGACGGCGGCGGTGACACCGGCGGCCTCGAGCCCGGAGGCGAGCAAGTGGGTGGTGGTGGTCTTGCCCTGGGTCCCGGTGACCGCCATCAGCGTCAGGTCCGCCGCCGGGTCGCCGTAGACGCGAGCGGCGAGCGCTCCGAGGACCGTCCTCGGCTCGCCAACGACGAGCACCGGGACCGGCACCGGAACGTCGTACGACGAGAGCATGGCGGCGCCCTGTGGGTCGGTCAGCACGGCAACGGCGCCAGCCGCGATCGCCTGACCGACGTACGTCGCACCGTGGGCGCGTGCCCCTGGGAGGGCGGCGTACAGGTCCCCCGGGACCACCCGCTGGGAGCTCAGCGCCAGCCCGGTCACCGCGACGTCGACACCGCCCAAGGGACTCGGGGCGAGCTGGAGGACGGCCGCCAGCTGGGCCAGTGGAGTACGGGTGGGATGTGCGGGCCGGGTCCGCCCCGCGTCGGGCACTGGCCCTGAGTTCGGCACGGCGTGAAATCTACCGGCTCACCAGGTGATCGGCAGGTTCGCCGGCGGCGTGCCGGTCGGAGGCACGGCGTACTTCTGCAGCAGGTAGGCCAGGATCTTGCGGAAGACCGGACCCGCCAGCCAGCCGCCGGCCGCGTGGGCGATGCGCGGGTGCTGCAGGACGACGTACACCGTGAACCGGGGGTTGTCGGCGGGGGCAAAGCCCGCGAACGAGACCGCCAGCGCGCCGTTGTAGCACTTGCACCGGGCACCGACCTCCTCGGCGGTACCGGTCTTGCCGGCGACCCGGTAGCCGGCGATCGCTGCCCCGGGAGCGGTGCCGGCCCCCTGGGTGGTGACCATCTCCATCATCTTCTCGGTCATCGAGGCCGCCGAACGGCCGACCACCTGACGCCGCTGGGCGGTTGCGGTGCCGACCTCGTTGCCCGCTGCGGTGGTCGCCTTGCCCAGGACCAGGCTCGGGGTCACCAGCTGGCCGTGGTTGGCTACCGCGTTGACCGCGGTTGCCATCTGTAGTGCGTTCACCGAAACGCCCTGGCCGAACGCGACCTGCGACCGGGTCAGCTTGGTCCAGCCCTGCCACTGCGGCAGCAGACCGGCGGTCTGGCCCGGCACGCCGATGTCTGTGGACTGTCCGAGACCGTAGCTGCTCAGGTAGCGCCACATCCGGTGCGGCTGGAACTGGCTGGCTGCGAGCGTGATGCCGATGTTGGAGGACTTGGCGATGACCCCAGCCATCGTCAAGCGCAACGTTGGGTGGACGAAGTAGTCGTGGATCACCCGATCCATCACCTTCAGCTGGGAAGGGACGGTGATCTTGGTGGAGGGCGACACCTTGTGAGCGTCCATGAGCGACGACACGGTGAGCACCTTCTCGACCGACCCGGGCTCGTAGACGTTGCTGAGCGCCCGGCTCCCGAGGTCACCCTTGGCGGCAGTGCCGGAGTGGTTCGGGTCGAAGGAGGGGTAGTCGGCAAGGGCCAGCAGCTCGCCAGTGCGGGTGTCCAGCACCACCGCCGCTCCCGAGTCAGCCCGCGCAGCCTGTACGGCGGACCGCAGCACCCGTTGGGCGTACCACTGCACGTCCCGGTCGATGGTGAGCCTGAGGTCCTTGCCGTTCACCGGCTTGACCTCGGAGTTCTCGCCGAGGGGGATCCGGTTGCCGCCGCCGACCTCGTAGGTGGTAGTGCCGTCCTTGCCGCCGAGGAGCTTGTCGAAAGCCAGCTCGAGCCCGCCCATCGGCTGGCCCTCCGCGCCCATGAAACCGAGCAGGTTGGCAGCGACGTCGTTTGCGGGGTACTCCCGCAGAGGGTCCGAGGCGGTGGTGATGCCGAGGTAGCCATGCTGGTCGATCTCGTTGACAACGCTGGTGGCCAACGTCGAGGGGACCCGGCGGGCGACGTACTGGAACCGGGTGTGCGGCTTGGTCAGCGTGGTGAGCAGGTTGAAGTAGTCCAGGCCCAGCCGGTCGGCCAGGATCTTCGCGATCGCCTCCGCATGCCCCGTCGTGTGCAACGGGTCGGCGACGATCATCAGTCCAGCGACGGACTCGGCCAACGGGATGCCGTTTCGGTCCAAGATCTTGCCTCGGGCGGCCGGCAGCGGCACGGTCACCATCCCGGCCGCGGCGGCACGGGCGGCGTACGCCTTGGGGTCGATGCCCTGGAGCTGGAACAGCCGCGCCCCGAAGATCGAGACCGCCATCACAATGACGACCAGGGCCACGCGCAGCCGGACGTTGGTGGACCCACGTGGGGCCCGGACGCCAGTCGCCGACCGGCGGCGGGAACGGGTCAATGCGTCGCTCCCTGCTTGTTCGTCTTGGCGTGGCTCTTGGTCGTGGAGCCCTTCCTACCGCCCGTGGAGCCTGGGGTCGTGGAGGTGGTGGCTGTGTTGGCCTTCGGTTTGGCCCTGACATGGACCACGAGTGGCTTCGGCCGCAGCTCGGCGGGCTTCTGCACGGGAAAGGAGCTGATCCGCATAGCGTCCAGAGGCGTCGCCGGCATCGGCGTACCCAGGATCCTGCCGGTGCGCAGGTCGATGAACGCGGGGGCCTGAGGAGCCACCATGCCGAGCCTCCTGCCCACCACAGCCAACCGTTGGGGGTCACGAAGCTGTTGGAGCTCGAGGTTCAGTGACTGCTCCTTGGCGATGAGTGCGTCAGCCCGGGACTGCAGCGAGGTCACGTAGAACGAGGACTGCTGCATGTTCGTGTTGAACAGCAAGAGCCCGAAGACGCCGACGGCGAGCAGGAGGATCACCAGCACGGCGAACGGCCCCTGCTTCGCACGCACCGCGCGGGCCGGTACGACAGACAGCCGGGCGCGTTCGACAGCCGCCTCGGCGAACCTGGGTACGCGGTTGCGGGCCTGGCTGATCAGCGTGCTCATGCTGCTCCACTCGTGGGTCGGGGTTGGACGCGCTCGACGGCACGCAGCCGGACCGAGGCTGCACGGGGGTTCTGGGCAATCTCCTGCTCGGTCACCTTCTCGGCGCCCCGGGTCAGCAGCCTCAGCGGCGGCCGGTAGGTCTCGGGGACTACCGGCAGGTCCTCGGGGACGGTGTTGCGGGTGCGCTCGGCGAAGGCCCGCTTGACCAACCTGTCCTCGAGCGAGTGGTAGCTCATCACCACGACCCGGCCACCGACACCGATCGCGTCCACGGCCGCGGGGATGGCGCGGCGCAGCACCCCCAGCTCGTCGTTGACCTCGATGCGCAGTGCCTGGAAGGTGCGCTTGGCTGGGTGTCCTCCGGTACGCCGGGCCGGCACCGGAATGACCTCACGGATCAGCTCGACCAGCCGCGCCGAGCTCTCGAACGGGCGCTGCTCGCGCTCCCGCACGATCGCCCGGGCGATCCCGCGGGCGAATCGCTCTTCGCCGTAGGTCCGCAGGATCCGTGCCAGGTCGGCCGCGGGATAGGTGTTGAGTACGTCGGCCGCGGTCTGGCCGAGCGAGTCGTCCATCCGCATGTCGAGCCGGGAGTCCTCGGCGTAGGCGAACCCACGACGGCGGTCGTCGAGCTGCATCGAGGAGACGCCGAGGTCGAAGAGGATCCCGTCGGCCTCGGCGATGCCGAGCTCGTGCAAGACCCGCGGGATCTCGTCGTACACCGCATGCACGAGGGTGGTCCGGCCGGCGAAGGTAGCCAGTCGGTCTCCCGCCAGCTCGAGGGCGTGCGGGTCACGGTCGACGCCGACCAGATGCGCCCCGGGACAGCGAGCCAGTACCGCTTCGGCATGGCCACCGAGGCCGAGCGTCGCGTCGACGAGCACCGAGCCCGGATGCTGCAACGGCGGCGCCACCAAGGCAACGACCCGATCCAGCAGGACCGGGACGTGGGTGGGAGCGCTCATCGCCGTAGGTCCGCCTAGCTGCCGAGTCGGGTCAGGAGCAGCAGGACACCGGCCAGCGCAACCGAGGTCGCGGCGGAGAACACCATCACGGCGAGCCCATCACGCACCTCATGGCGCACCCGGCGGCCCGGCGTGAGTGATGCGGTGTCACTCATCTTCTCGACCCCTTAGCTGGGATGGCTTGGCCTATTCGGACGCTGCTGTGTTGTCGGTGATCGCCTGGCCAGGTTCTCCGCCCGCTCTTTGCGGGTCTGATCCCACATCGGGCCCATCTGGCACCGGGGAAGGTGTGTCAGCGGGGGCCAAGCCGAAAGAGCGGGCGCGAGCCTCGTCAGGCGATCTGCCGGTATTCAGTTGGTCATCGAGCTGTTCTGTGCTCTTAGAAGCCGGGGAAGATCTGCTCCTCGATGTCGGCGAAGGCCTGCTCCTGGCGCTCGGAGTAGGCCACCCACGCTTGCGGTTCCCAGATTTCGATCCGGTCGTAGACGCCGATCACGACGCACTCCTTGTCCAGCCCCGCATACGCGCGCAGCTCGGAAGACAGCGTGATCCGGCCCTGCTTGTCGGGAACCTGCTCCGAAGCCAGCCCGAACAGCATCCGGCTGTAGGCCCGCAGCCGGGCGTCGGTCTGGGAGGAGTTCTTGAACCTCTCCACGAACGCCACCCAGTCGGCCATCGGGCGGATGTCGAGTGCCCGCTCCTGACCTCGCGTGATCACCAGCCCCTCCGCGGTCGACTCCCGGAACTTCGCGGGGAGGAACAGTCGGCCCTTTTCGTCGACCTTGGGGGTGTAGGTGCCGGTGAACACAGACCTACCATCCCTTTCCGTTCCTCCACTGTGCACCACTTTACCCCACATCCCTCCCTCGTCAACCACCCTCGGTTGCCGGTGCTCCCTTTTCGAGGACCGGTGGTGAAATTTCCGAGCCCGGAACCAGCCATGGCTGTTCAGGACCGGATCGGAACGAACGAGATCGAAGCGTGACCTCGCCGGTCATCCAAACTGGTCCGCGGCAGCGAAGAGTGAGCGCGCATAGGCTTGACTGGGTCAGGCGCGCCCGAGCGCACCGGGCCAAGTGTGGATCAGCGTGGGAGCAGCGTGGGAGAGACAAGTGGGGAGACCAAGGTGAGTGCTGAGCTAGACACGCTGCGTACGGTCACCGACCGGATCCGGACCGCGATCGAGACGGTCATCCAGGGCAAGCCCGAAGTGGCCCGCACCGCTCTGATCGTGCTGCTGGCCGAGGGCCATCTACTGATCGAGGACGTCCCGGGCATCGGCAAGACGATGTTGAGCAAGGCGCTTGCGCGCTCGATCGACTGCACCGTGCGGCGGATCCAGTTCACCCCGGACCTGCTGCCCTCCGACGTCACCGGCGTCTCGGTCTTCAACCAGGACACCCGAGAGTTCGAGTTCCGCCCAGGTGGGGTGTTCGCAAACATCGTGGTCGGTGACGAGATCAACCGAGCGTCGCCGAAGACCCAGTCCGCGATGCTCGAGTGCATGGAGGAGCGCCAGGTCACCGTGGACGGTACGACGTACGAGCTGGACCGTCCCTTCATGGTGGTCGCCACCCAGAACCCCATCGAGATGGAGGGCACCTACGCCCTCCCCGAGGCCCAGCGCGACCGCTTCCTGGCCCGGGTCTCGATGGGCTACCCGGTCGCCGCCGCCGAGATCGCGATGCTGACTGCACGCAACATCAGCAGCCCCCTCGACGACCTCGAGCCGGTCACCGATGCGACCGAGGTCCGCAAGCTCATCGGGATCGTCGCTGGCACGCATGTCTCCGAGGCCGTCCAGCGGTACGCCGTCGCCGTCTCCACCGCTACCCGTCGCTCCCCCGAGCTTCGCCTGGGCGCGTCGCCGCGAGCGACCCTGCACCTGGTGCGCGGCGCCAAGGCGCTCGCAGCGATCAGTGGCCGCGACTATGTCATCCCCGACGACATCCACGGGCTCGCGCCGTCGGTGCTCACCCACCGGCTGTTGCCGACCGTCGACTCGGCGATGAGCGGCCGCGACCCGGCCGAGATCCTGACGGACCTCCTGGCCGGCGTGCCGATTCCGGAGTCCGGTCCGGCGAGCCGACAGGCCTAAGGCATGCGCGAGGCGTTGGGGGCACTGACGTCACGAGGAAGGGGCTTCCTCGCCGGCGGTGTTACCGCGATCTTGTGCGGGATCGCATTCGGAGAACGCGACCTGGTCCGGATCGGCGTGGTCGTCGCCTTGCTTCCCCTGCTGGCAGCGGCCTGGTTGGCCAGATCCGGCAACCGGCTCGGGCTCGCGCGGATACTCTCGTCGAGACTGGTCGAGGCCGGTCAGGTGGCCACGATCCAGCTGGACCTGACCAACGTCGGTCCGATGACCGGCGTACTCCTGGTGGAGGACCAGATCCCCTATGCGCTGGGTTCGCGCCCCCGGTTCGTGATCGACACGATGGCCCCGGGCTGGCGGCGTACGGTCCGCTACCAGGTGCGCTCGGAAGTGCGAGGTCAGTACGTCGTCGGCCCGATGCACGTGCGTGTCGACGACCCGTTCGGCCTGATCGAGCTGCACCGGACGTTCACCCGCACCACTGACCTGGTGGTCACCCCCAAGGTCGAGCCGTTACCTGCGATCACACTGCGCGGCACCTGGGCCGGCACCGGAGACAACCGGCCACGGGCTTTCTCCAGCGGCAGCGCCGCCGACGTGACCGTGCGGGAGTACCACCTGGGCGATGACCTGCGCCGGGTCCACTGGCGGAGCACCGCGCACATGGGTGAGCTCATGGTGAGGCGGGAGGAGCAGCCGTGGCAGTCCCGCTGCACGCTGCTGGTCGACAACCGGGCCAAGGCCCATCGCGGAACCGGAGCGACCTCCTCGGTGGAGGCTGCGGTCAACGCCGCGGCCTCCGTGGGGGTGCACCTGACCCGGCTCGGCTACCAGGTCAGGCTGGTCAGCGCATCCGGTGAGGAGCTCGGCCACGGCTGGCATGACGGCGCCCACGTCGTCGACGCCGGCCCGATGCTGCGGAGGCTGGCGGTGCTGCCTACGGCTACCGCCAACGCGCTGACCACGGAGTGGGTCGACGAGACGATCACCACCGGACTGTTCGTGGCCGTACTCGGAGCGACCGACGAACGTGACCGGAGATTCTTCTCGCGGATCCACAGCGGTGCGGGAGCGCCGTACGCGCTCGTCCTCGACGTGTCGCAGTGGAGCAACCGGGTTGAGCCCACCCAGCCTCTGGCCACCCCGTGGCTGCAGTCGCACGGCTGGAAGGCCACCAGCCTGGGCCGGCTGACTCCGCTTGCGCGCGCCTGGCAGGAGCTCGGCCGATGAACCGGCCTTCGCCGAGCACCCTGGCAAGCGCCCTGATACCGGCCGGGATGGGCACCGCCGCGCTTGCGGGCCTGATGGGCTGGTTTGCGCTGCTGGCTTGGAACGGGTTCATCGACCAGTCCGCGCGCTTCCTCGAGCCAGCGCTCGTCAGCGGCTTCCTGATCGTTCTGGTCGGCTCATACGCGAGGGCGGCCAGGACGCCGTGGCACGCCGTACTCCCCCTGCAGGCGCTGGTCTGCGCACTTTTCGTCAACCATCACTACGCCGCGGCCCGCTCGGTGGGCGGCTGGATTCCCACGCCTACCTCGCTGAGGTTCCTGGCCAGTCGCATCCACGACGGCTCCATGGCGATGGGAAAGTACTCGTCCCCAGTGGGTGCTGAGCACTCCAGCGGGTTCCTCTTCCTCCTGGTGTGCGCTGTCGGCGTGCTGCTGGCCATCGACCTGCTTGCGTGCGGCCTGCGGTGGGTGCCGCTGGCCGGGCTGCCCGTGCTGGTCGTGCTGACGATTCCGATCAGCGTGCTGGACCACCCGCTCTCGTGGATCGTGTTCATTGCGACCGCACTGCTGTTCATGATGCTGCTCGCCACCGAGGAGACCCGGCGGGTGCTCGGCTGGGGGCGCACCGTGGCCGGGCGGGGTCGCAGGCTCGACACCGCCGAACAGGTGGTCACCGGTGCCTCGGTGCGCGCGGCCGCAATCCGCATCGGGCTGCTCAGCACCGTCGGTGCGCTGGTGATCCCGTTCTTCGTCCCGGTGGCCGGTGACGTCTTCGGGCTGCGGCACGGCGGCAGCCATTTCGGCGGCCCGGGACCCGGGGTGGCGATCGTCAACCCGCTGATCGACCTGCATCGCAACCTGGTTCGCGGCAACCATCAGGTGCTGGTGACCGCCGACACCAACCAGCCCGACCCGTCGTACCTGCGCACAACGGTGTTGGACGAGTTCACCGGAGACGTGTGGCGGCCCTCGCCTCGCAACCTGCCCAAGTCGAACCGGGCCCAGGGAGCCTTGCCGCCGGCTCCCGGTCTGGCCAGCACCGTCGGCGGTGCGACGTACGACTGGAACCTCCGCCTGGCCGGCAACTTCAGCACGGTGTGGCTACCGACGCCGTACCCGGTGGTGCGGTCTCTTCGCGTGAGTGGCGACTGGCGGTTCGACAATCGCACCCTCGACATCGTCGACGCCTCCCAGAAGGCGCAGAGCGGTGGCCTGGCCTACTCCGCGGTGGTGTTCGCGCCGAGCTTCACCGCTGCCGACCTCAACAACAGCTTCAGCGCTCCAGGCGAGATCGCCGGGCCGATGACCTTCTTGCCCAACAGCCTTCCCAAGGTCATCTACGCAACAGCGAACCGGGTCACCACCGGAGCTCATACGGCGTTTCAGGAGGCGGTGGACCTTCAGGACTGGTTCCGCAGCAAGGGTGGGTTCACCTACTCGACCAAGGCCGCTCCCGGGTCCGGGATGGCCGAGCTGGCTCGGTTCATCACCACCGACAAGGTCGGCTACTGCGAGCAGTTCGCCGCCGCCATGGCGGTGATGGGTCGGTCCCTGGGCATCCCGTCACGGGTGGCGGTCGGCTTCCTGCATGGGCACAAGCTGACCGGCCACACCTGGGCCTTCACCTCCGACGACCTGCACGCGTGGCCGGAGATGTATTTCTCCGGATATGGCTGGGTGCGCTTCGAGCCGACTCCCGGTGGCCGCACTGGCACCTCGCCGGTGTACACCCGGCAGTCGTTGCTCACCACCGCGCCATCGGCCTCGGCTTCGGTACGCCGTCCCGCCCAACGTCATACGATCCCGCGCACGACCCGGGCCAACCGGTCCGGGGCCGGTGCCGGACACTTTTTCGTGCCGACCTGGGTATGGCCGTCCGCCGCACTCGTGGCGCTGTTGCTCTTGCTCGGTGCGACTCCGCGACTTCTACGCGACGCGCGGCGGCGCAGGTGGCTGGGGGCAGGACAGGATCCCCTCGGACTGGCGACCGGCGCGTGGTCGGAGCTGCGCGCGAGTGCCCTCGACCTGCGGATCGGATGGCTGGAGGACCGTACCGTGCGGGAGACGCTGAGCTGGCTGGTGGCCCGCATACAGCCCACCCACCAGCAGGTACGCGACCTCGAGGAGCTGGCTGCGTTCGTCGAACGGGCCCGTTACGCCCGGGCTTTCACGATCGATGCCGAGACCGAGGAGCGGCTGATGTTCCTGGTCGCGTCGGCCAAGCAGGCGTTGGTCTCGTCGGTCCCGAGGTCGCGGGTACGTCGAGCCGAGGCGATCCCGCCGTCGGTGTTCTCACTGGCGCAGCTTTCCCGGTCGGTGTTCGCCCCGGTCGGATCTTCGGCCGGGCCGTCCGTCGTACCCGACGATGCGCAGGTGGGCGAACGGGTCTGACGTCGCCTCGAGCGGTGTTCAGACGAGATCAGTCGAGCGCGGTCGAGAGGCTCAGTAGCCCCGGTCGCGGCGGCGCTGCCAGCGCTGTTCCATGCGCTGCATGAAGGTGCCGGTCGTCTTGCGGGTCCGGCGCGGTCGGCGCGAGGACTTGCCACCGTCGATCACGCTGAATGCGGCCTGCTCGCCGGGGACCTCGTGGCTCTCCCGTTGAGTCGAGGACTCGGCGGGGGCCCGGTGACCACGCCACGCAGCGAGTCCGACGGTCGCCGAGGCAACCATGACCAGGAACCCGATGATGCCCAGCCAGGTGAGGGCGGCTATTGCGCCGACCATCAGCAGGGCGATCCCGGCGAGGAACACGACCGCAGCAACCAGCGCGCGGAGGCGTCCGGGACGACGCAGGGAGCGACCTTGGAGTGCGGAGGCGAACTTCGGATCCTCCGCGGCAAGCGCCTGCTCCATCTGCTCGAGCAGACGCAGCTCCTCTTCAGAGAGCGGCACGACTTCCTCCACAAGTTCCCTGGTGGGTTGTCCATTCAGTCTAGGCAGGCTCTCGGTTTGACGGTAGGTGAGGACCAAAATCGGTGGACGGCAAATTCTCATGGCTGCTAGGGCCGGTCGCCGATCAGCAGCGTGGCCGGCCGGACGGCGCCTCCTCCGAACCGGTTGGCCGCTGCGTCGACGGCCCGGTCGGCCTCCTCCCAGCCATGTTCGCGGGCACCGAGCATGAGCTGACGGTGCACCCGTTCGCGGGCGACCAGTCCCTCCATCCGAACTCCGACCAGCCTGATCCGGGCCCGCTGGAGCCCGAGCTGGCAGAAGAGGTCGGTGGCGG
>JALZBH010000181.1 GCA_030947625.1 Actinomycetota bacterium | reverse complement strand
TGCGGCCCTCCGAGCCCCTTTACGGAATCGAACCGTAGACCTTCTCCTTACCATGGAGACGCTCTGCCGACTGAGCTAAAGGGGCGTTGCCACACCTGGGCCGTTTCTGGCCGCCGCCCGAGGATACCCAGGCGCGAGACGATAGCCGAAATCGCTTCTTGCAGCTCACGAGGGCCTCAAAGAAGGGTCTTGCGCCAACTCGGCCTGGCCATGGCTGAGCCGTCGAACCAGGGCTCTCACCTGTCCTGGATGCGGGCAAACGGCTGCGCCCGCTCGAGCTCGTAGGCGAGAGCGAGCAGTCGCCCTTCGCGACCATGGCCGGCCGACAGCTGGACGCCGATCGGCAGACCGGTAGAGCTCATCCCCATCGGCACCGAGATCGCCGGATCACCGGTTGCGTTCTGCAACGGGGTGAACCTCACCCAGTCCAGCAGCCGCTCGATGAGGAGCTCGTAGGGCAGGCTCGGGCTGAGATGGCCCAGCTCCGGGGACAGGTGGGCCACAGTAGGGCTCAGCGTCACGTCGTACGACGTCAACAGCCGGGCGGTGAGCCGGCTCGAAGCACGCAACCGGGCGATTGCCCGCGGCAGCCGCCAGGAGTTCCTGGCACAGTTGCGCGCCAGCCCGCGGGTGAGGTTGTCGGTTCGCCGCCAGTCGAAGGAGCGGTCCAACGTGAGCTTGCCGGTGGAGGTCAAGACCGCCGCCAGCATGCTCCAGTACAGCAGGAAGTCTCCCTCGAACGACTCCGGCACCGGCGGCTCCACCTCTTCGACATGGTGCCCGAGCGACTCCAGCAGGCCCGCGGTCTTCAGGGTCGTCTCCCGTGTCTCCGCTTCGGTGGACCGGCCCCCGAGCGAGTCCAGCGTCAGCGCCACGCGCAGCCGCTTGCGTCCCGGGCCGCGGACGTCGCCGACCGGGCGCAGTCTTAGGTCCCGGTACACCTTCTCGGACTCGCGCAGGAACGCTGCGCTGTCTCTCACCGAGCGGGTCAGTACCCCGTCGGCGACGATCCGGACGGGCATCTCCCGGCTCACCTTGTCGCTGGGCGTCCGGCCGCGAGTGGGCTTGAGACCGACCAGGCCGCTGCATGCCGCGGGGATTCGGATGGAGCCACCACCGTCGTTTGCGTGCGCGATCGGCACCACGCCGGCGGCGACGAGGGCGGCCGAACCTGCCGACGAGGCACCCGGGGTGTGGCCGAGGTGCCACGGGTTCCGCACCGGCTCGGCGTCGGCGTACTCCGCGCTCGCGCTGAAGCCGAACTCGCTGAGCCTGGTCTTGCCGAGGTTGACCAACCCGTGACGAAAGTACCCCCGCGCCCAGTCACCGTCGATCATCGCCGGCCTTGCGACGTACGACGTGGTGCCCTGCTGGGTGGGCAGCCCAGCGACGTCGCTGTTGTCCTTGACGAACGTCGGTACGCCGGCGAAGAAGCCGGCTGCCATCGCCGGACGTCGAGCCGCCTCGCGGGCTTGGTGGTACGCCGGGCAGGCGACTGCGTTCAGCAACGGCTGGAGCCTCTCAACTCGCTCGATGGCCGCCTCGACAACCTCGCAGCCAGAGACGCGTCCGGCACGCAGCTCCTCGGCAAGGCCCACGGCGTCGTACTCGCCCAATGCGTCGTCAGCGAAACCATGGGTCACCACAGGGAAGAGCCTCGTCCATGCCCGACAACCTAGCCAAGCGCCTCGCCGAGCTCCGGTTCCTTCACAGGAACAGCAGCAGCAACGGCACGACCAGGCTGGTGGCCAGCGCCGTAAGCGCCATCGACAACGCACTGAACGCGCCCTCGGTCGCCGACTCGTGCAGCGCCCTCGCGGTGCCGATCCCGTGCGAGGCGGCACCCAGGGCGATCCCCCGAGCGCGCGGGTCGCGGACGCCGACCCGGGTCAGCAGCCACGGTCCAGCCACGGCCCCGGTGATGCCGGCGAGGATGGTCAGCACGGCGGTCAGGGATGCGAGGCCGCCGATCCGCTCGGAGATCGCGACCGACACCGGAGTGGTAGCCGCCTTCGGCGCCATCGTCAGCTGAAGGAGGCGGTCACCGCCGAACCACCGGGTCACCAGCAGCGCGCTGGTCACGCTGGTGAACGCCCCGGCGAGCACACCAATGAGTACCGGCAGCGCCGACCGCCGGACCCGGTCGAGCTCGTGGTGCAGCGGCAAGGCCAGGGCCACCGTCGCCGGACCGAGCCAGAACCCGACGTACGACGCCCCGTGGAGGTAGTCGGCGTACGAGACCCGCAGTGTCAGCAGCACGGTGCTCACCAGCACGATCGCCACCAGCACGGGTTGGGCGACCGGGTGCCCACCGGTCCGTTGGTAGACCCACCGGCCGACGGCGTACGCCAGCAGCGTGAGGAGCAGCCCGGTCAGCGGCGAAGTGACCATCCAGCGGCCGGTCTCGTGCAGGTGCATCAGCGGTCCCCCGCTCCCGGGGTTCGGCGCAGCAGTGCGGTGACCACCCAACCGGTGACCACGATGCCCGCAAGCCAGGACAGCCACAGCCCCGCCGCCAGCGGTACGGCGTCGCGCAGCAGCTTGTCGAGGAACACGATCACGCCCACCCCGGGAGGGACGAACCACAGCTGTAGATGCCGCAGCAGCACTGCGGGCGCCCGCACGAGCGCGTGGTCCTCGGAGGGCCGGCGTACGCGCAGGACCAGCAGGAAGACCACCATGCCAACCACCGGGCCTGGCACCGGCGCGTTCGTCAGCCGGACCAGCACCTCGCCGAGCAGCTGGCACAGCAGCACCGCGACCAGACCGAGCAGCACCACTAGTCGTGGCTCCAGATGCCGGAGGCTCCTCGGCGATGACAGCCGACCAGATGGGTGTCGACGATGCCGACTGCCTCCATAAGGGCATACATCGTGGTCGGCCCGAGGAACCGGAAGCCGTGCCTCTTCAGCTCTTTGGCCAACGCCGCTGACTCGACCGAAGTCGCGGGCACTTCGTCGGTGTTGGTTGGTGCCGGTGTCCGCTCAGGTCGGTACGACCACACGAGCTGTCCCAGCCCTCCCTGGTCGCGGAGCGCAGCTGCAGCGCGAGCGTTGGACAGGGTGGCCACGATCTTGTTCCGGTTGCGGACGATGCTCTGGTCGGCCATCAGCCGGTTCGCGTCTGCTTCGGAGAACGCGGCGACAGCATCGACGTCGAAGCCGGCGAACGCCATCCGGAACGACTCTCGTTTGGCCAGGATCGTCGACCACGACAGACCGGACTGGAACGCCTCGAGGCTCAGCCGTTCGAACAACGCGGCCTCCCCCCGGACAGGCATCCCCCACTCGGTGTCGTGGTAGGCCCTCATCGGTCCGGGGCTGGCTGCCCACGGGCAGCGTTGGGCGCCGTCTTCGCCCGTAGTCGCGCCGGTCACCGGGTTAACCCTAACGACGCAAGCACCCGCCAGGGGCAGACATATGGCCGAGCTGCCGCAGGACTTCCCGCCGGTCGAGCCGCCTTAGCGAGAGACGGCTCGGAAACACACATCCCGGACCCACAGGGGATCCGGGATGGTGGCAGGTGCAGGATTCGAACCTGCGAAGGCTATGCCGGCTGATTTACAGTCAGCTCCCTTTGGCCGCTCGGGCAACCTGCCGTACTCACCGGCCGTAGGGTGGCCAGCAGCGCAGCCGAGGATAGCGCAGCAGCGCGGGCAGGTTCGCATCGCAGGGAGGACTCGACTTCATGGCCGACTCGTCGTTCGACATCGTCAGCAAGATCGACCATCAGGAGGTCGACAACGCCGTCTCGCAGACTGCTCGCGAGATCGCCCAGCGGTACGACTTCAAGGGCACCGGCGCCGAGATCAAGTGGTCCGGCGACACGGGCATCGAGATCGCTGCGAACGCCGACGACCGGGCGTCCGCCGTACTAGATGTGTTCAAGGAGAAGCTGATCAAGCGTCAGCAGTCGCTGAAGATCCTCGATGCCTCCGAGCCGCGTCAGTCCGGCCGCGAGTCGCGGATCTCGGTCACGCTGAAGGAGGGGATCACCTCCGAGAACGCCAAGAAGGTCGGCAAGCTGATCCGCGACGAGGCCCCCAAGGGGGTCAAGGTCCAGGTCCAGGGGGACGAGCTCCGGGTTTCCTCGAAGAAGCGTGACGACCTCCAAGCCGTGATTGCGCTCGTCAAGGCGCAGGACTACGACTTCGCAGTGCAGTTCGCCAACTACCGCTGATCGCAAGCGCCGGGTGGGTGCGTTCTCAGCGCACGTAAGCGCCGGGTCGGTGTGTTTTCTGCGCACGTAAGCGCCGGGTCGGTGTGTTTTCTGCGCACGTAAGCGCCGGGTCGGTGTTCGGGGGGTGGTGACGCGGCTCACTCGTTGAACGCCGTCCGAGCGCGAAGAGCGGGCCGGGGTGCCCGCCGTAGCGGACTATCGTGGATATTGGTGGTCAGAGGAGAGAGAGAAGGCAGTCCGCGTGACCAAGCAGGTCCAACAACTCGATCGTGTGATCATCCGCTTCGCCGGCGACTCGGGCGACGGGATGCAGCTCACCGGGGACCGGTTCACCCAGGAGTCAGCGGCATTCGGCAACGACCTCTCCACACTTCCCGACTTCCCGGCCGAGATCAGAGCCCCTCAAGGGACCCTGCCGGGCGTGTCGTCGTTCCAGGTGCACTTTGCCGACCACGACATCTTGACCCCTGGGGACGCGCCGGACGTCCTGGTCGCGATGAACCCAGCCGCGCTCAGGGCCAACCTCGCGGACATGAAGCCAGGCACCACGATCATCGTGGACAGCCACGACTTCAACGCCCGCAACCTGGTCAAGGCCGGTTATGCGGAGAACCCCCTCGAGAACAGCTCGTTGACCGAGTACGCCGTCAACGCGCTCGACCTGACCGGGATGACCGTCGATGCGGTCAAGGAGTTCGGACTCTCCCGCAAGGACGCGGCCCGGGCGAAGAACATGTTCGCCCTGGGGCTGCTGTCGTGGATGTACGGACGCCCGAC
>JALZBH010000180.1 GCA_030947625.1 Actinomycetota bacterium | reverse complement strand
CACTGCGGCTGGTAGAAGTACGCGAGCAGCGGGGTCTTGTTCTTCTCCGCGGACCTGAAGCTCTGGATCAACGCGGCTTCGCTGCCGCCGACGACCACCTTGTAGTTCAGCTTGAGGTTCTTCACCAAAGCCTCGTCGTTGGTGACGTAGGAGGGGTCACCGTCGAGCAGCTGGCCCTTGCCGCCGGACTCGGAGGTCTTGAACAGGCCGGCGTACTTGTTCAGGTTCTTCCAGCTGGTGATGTCGGGATACTTCTTCGCCATCCACGGCGGGACGTACCAGCCGATTATCCCGTTGCCACCGGTGAGCCCGGCGTTAGCGACCTTCTTCTGCTGGTCGATGTACTTCTTGACCAGGTCGGGGTGGCCCCAGTTCTCCACGATCGTGTCGATGGAGCCGCTGGACATGCCCTGCCAGCCGACCTCCTCCTTTACGGCGGGGTAGGTGACGTTGCAGCCGAACTTGGTCTTCGCGAGATAGCCGATCACATGGGCGTTGGAGACGTATCCCACCCACGGGTTCACAGCGATCCGCAGGTTCCCACACTTGGCCTTGCTTCCACTTGCAGTGGAGTTGTTGATGTTGCCCCCACCGCACGCGGCGAGCGCGAGGCCCGCGACGGCGGCGACAGCGACCAGCCGGATACGGCGCAGTCCTCGTCCCATGCTTGTCTTCCTTCCATCAGCTCCGCGGTTCATCCGTGGAGAAGTCCTGTGCTCAGCGGCCGTAGCGTGCCGCCGCGTAGCGGGCGATCCGGTCGAGCATCACGCCGAGAGCCGTGATTGCGATGCCGGCGGCCAGTCCCTTGCCGAAGAGCTGGTCCTGGGAGAACCCGGAGACGACGATGTAGCCGAGGCTGCCTCCGCCGACCAGGCCACCGATGACCACCATTGACAGCACGTACAGCAACCCCTGGTTGGTGGCAAGCACCAGTGCCTCGCGAGCCATCGGCAGCTGGACCTTGGTGATCATCTGCCAGGTGGTGCTGCCGTTTGCCCGGGCCGCCTCGACCGTCGTAGGCGAGACGCCCCGGATGCCGTCGGCCACGAGCTTCGTGGCGATCGGCACGGCGTACGCCAGCGCCGCCATGATTGCGGTGAAGCGCCCCACGCCGAAGAGTGCAAGGGCGGGGACCAGGTAGACGAACGGCGGGATGACCTGGAATGCGTCCAGGAACGGGCGGATCACCGTGTCGGTACGGCGGTTCCGGCCCATCCCGACGCCAAGCACGATCGCTACCAGCATCACCAGGGCGGTGGCGATCAGCGTCATCGCCAGGGTGACCATGGAGTCGTTCCACAGCCCGGTGCCGAAGATGACTGCCAGGCAGACCGCGGTGATCGCCGTCGGACGCCAGCCGCCGAGCACCCAGGCGATGGCCAGCAGCACCACCGCCATCGTCCACCACGGCGAGTTGGCCAACAGGTCCTGGAACGGGTTGATCACCCCGTTCGTGATGTCATTCTTCAGGGCCAGGGTGAACACGTCGACGAGATTGATGAACCACGTCGAGAAGTCGTTGATGAGCTTGGTCAGCGTCTGCCCGTCGACGTACTTCAAGAACGGCCAGACGTTGCGGTCCGGGAACTGCGCGAGGTCCAGCCGGGTGCGAGAGAGCCACACCAGCACGGCAACCGGCACCAGCAGCATCCCGCGCACCAGCCAGCGCCCGGCCGAGGTGAGCCGCGGTTGCCGGACGCCCTTGCCGGCCGCCTCGGTCGCCCAGCGCGGCAGATGTTCGAGGACGACGCCGGTGAGCATCACGCCAGGCGCGCTCACCGAGGCCAGGCCGCTTCGGCCCTGTGCCTCGGATCGCTCGCTGGCGGCTGTGGTGGTGCGGTCGAGCATGATCGCCAGCAGCACGATCAGCAGGCCGGCGACCGAGGCAGAGCCGACGTTCAGGCTCTGCACGGCCGCGACGACGTCCTGGCCGAGTCCCGGCCCGTTGACCAGCGCCGCAATCGTGGCCATCGACAGTGCCGCCATCATGCTCTGGTTCACCCCGACCACGATGGTCCGCCGGGCCATCGGCAGCTGTACCCGGCGGAGCATCTGGCCACCGGTCAGCCCCATGGAGCGAGCCGCCTCCACCGTCGTCGCGGGGACAGAGCGGATGCCGTGCTCGGTGATCCGGACCAGGGGCGGGAAGGCATAGATGATCGTGAGCACGATGGCAGCCGCCGGGCCGATCCCGAAGCCGAGGGCGACCGGTGCGAGATAGGCGAACGGAGGCATCGTCTGCATCAGGTCGAGCACCGGGGTGACAGCTGCGGAGACCGCTCGGTTGCGGGCCATCGCAATGCCGGTCGGCAACCCGATCACGAAGCAGACAGTCACCGCCAAGATCGTGACCAGCAACAGGTCGATGCTGTCCTGCCATAGTCCCAGGACCCCGAAGAGCAGCACGGAGATCGTGACCAGGATCGTGGAGCGGATCCCGGCAACGGCCCAGGTGACCCAGGCCGCGATCGCGACCACGCCCAGCCAGCCGATCTCTGGCACCGGACGGGGGATGGAGGGAATGCTCACCAGCTTCTGCAGGAACTGGAAGACCGCGTTCGATGCGTGGCCGATGCTGCCGAGCACACTGCCGAAGAACCAGTTGTTCGGGCCGTGTAGCTGGACCCAGTCGCGGATCCCGTTGAGCCAGTGGTGGAAACCCGTGGTGTCCTGGAACGCCAGAGCCAGGGTCTGGTGGCCTCGGAGTACCACCCAGCAGACCAGCCAGAACACCAGGATGCCGAGGACCTTGCGCCCTGTGTAGCGCTTCTTGCCCCGCTCGACGTACGGCTGCTCCTCCTTGCTCGGCGGACGGGACTCCGGGTCGGCGGTCGGTGCGGTGAGGATCGAGGTCACGGTGTCGCCTCCTCGGCCACGACCACCCGCAGGATGTCCTGGTCGTCGACGACTCCGACGAGCTGGTCTCCGTCGACCACGCGGCACGGCCCATGGTGGTCGAGTACGACGCGCGCAGCGTCCCGCACGATCTGGCTCGACTGCAGCATCGGTCCGTCGCTGGGTACGTTGCCGTCCGGTGGTCGCATCACCCACTTCAAGGTGAGCACATGCGACTTGGGTACGTCGCTGGTGAAGTCGCGCACGTAGTCGTCGGCCGGTGCCCCTACCACCTCGTCCGGCGTACCGATCTGAACGATCTCGCCATCGCGCATGATCAGGATCCGGTCCCCGAGCTTGAGCGCCTCGGCGAGGTCGTGGGTGATGAACACCATCGTCTTGCCGACCTCATCGTGAAGGCGGATCACCTCGTTCTGCATGTCCCTACGGATCAGCGGGTCGAGGGCCGAGAAGGGCTCGTCGAACATCATCACCTCGGGGTTGGCGGCTAGGGCACGGGCCAGCCCCACCCGCTGCTGCATGCCACCGGAGAGCTGGTCGGGAAAGTTGTTCTCGTAGCCGCTGAGGCCCACCAGATCGACCATCTCCTGGGCCCGGTTGCGGCGCTGACCCTTGCCTTCACCGCGGACCTCGAGACCGAACGCGACGTTGTCCACCACCTTCCGGTGCGGCAGCAGGCCGAAGTGCTGGAAGACCATCGAGACCTTGCGGCGCCGGGTGTCGAGCAGGTCGGAGTCGGACATCTTGGTGATGTCCTCGCCGTAGAGCTGGACGGTCCCTGCGGTCGGCTCGATCAGCCGGGTCAGCAGCCGGACCAGCGTTGACTTGCCCGAGCCGGACAGGCCCATCACCACGAAAACCTCGCCGGGAGCAACGTCGAAGGAGACGTCCCGGATGCCGATGACGTGGCCGGTCTTCTCCTGAAGCTCCTTGCGCGGCAGATGGGCCTGGTCGGTCGCCATGATCTTGTCGGCTCGCGGGCCGAAGATCTTCCAGAGCCCCTCCACGTGGACCGCCGGGGACTGGCTCTCGGCAGGGGCGCCGGTCGTCGGGGAGGTTGTCGAAGCGCTCATCATCGGTCCTCAAGGTTGCGGCTGTCGCCGGGCGGGTACAACGGGGTGCCGTCGCGATATCTGTAGTAGGGCACGTCGGCTGGGGTCAGTGGGGTGTTTCCGGCAACCAGGTCTGCGGCCTTCTCGGCCACCATCATCACGGGTGCGTAGATGTTGCCGTTGGTGACATAGGGGAAGACCGAGGCGTCGATGACCCGCAGGCCCTCGGTGCCGTGCACCCTCATCGAGGTTGGATCGGTGACGGCCAGGTCGCCTGTCCCCATCATCGCGGTGCAGGACGGATGTAGCGCCGTCTCGGCGTCCTCGCGCACCCACTGAAGGATCTCCTCATCGGTCCCGACCGAAGCTCCGGGCGACAGCTCGCCATCGTTGAACACGGCGAAGGCCGGTTGGTTGAGGATGTCGCGCGCCACGCGCACCGCCTCGACCCATTCCCTGCGGTCGTTCTCCGTGGAGAGGTAGTTGAACTGCATCGAGGGGTGGACTTTGGGGTCGGTCGACCTGATCCGGACCCAGCCGCGGGTGTCGGCGTACATCGGGCCGATGTGGACCTGGTAGCCGTGGGCCCCCGGTTTGAGGCCCGCCGGCTGGGTACCGTCGTACCGGATCGCGACCGGCAGGAAGTGGAACATCAAGTTGGGGTAGTCGACCAGGTCGTTGCCGCGCGCGAAGCCGCCGCCCTCGAAGTGGTTCGAGGCGCCGAGGCCGCTTCGGTGGACCAGCCACTGGTAGCCGATCTTCGGGCGCTCGCGGTAGCGCAGACCAGGCGCGATCGACACCGGCTGCTTCGAGGCGTACTGGATATAGACCTCGAGGTGGTCCTGGAGGTTCTCGCCGACACCGGGAAGGTGATGTACGACGTCGAGCCCGTGCCGCTCGAGCAACGCCTTGTCCCCTACGCCGGAGAGCTGGAGCAGCTGCGGGGTGTTGATGGCGCCACCGCAGAGGATGACCTCACCTGCTCTGACCCGGCGGTGCCGCCGGCCGGCACGCGTGTAGTCCACCCCGACGGCACGGTTGCCCTCGAAG
>JALZBH010000179.1 GCA_030947625.1 Actinomycetota bacterium | reverse complement strand
ATGCGGAGGTCTGCGTGGACGTCGTGGTCAGCAGTCGGCACTGCGAGGTGTCGGAGCGGTTCCGAGCACATGTCGAGGACAAGCTCACCAGGCTGGAGAAGCACGATCATCGGATCATCCGGGTCGAAGTCCTCCTCGAGAAGGAGAAGAGTCCCCGTCAGCCCGACAAGGCCGTCCGGGTCGAGCTCACTGCGAAGTCCAAGGGCCCGATCGTGCGAGCCGAAGCAGCCGCTGAGGACAAGATGGCCGCGCTCGACCTCGCTTTGGACAAGATGACCGCCCAGATGAGGCGGGCGGCCGACCGCCGCAAGGTGCACCGTGGCCAGCACACCCCTGAGTCGGTCGCCAGTGCGATGGCGCGTACGCCGAAAGGCGACTCGCCGGACTCAACGGAGTCCGGCACGCTCTCGGAGCACCGGGTCGGCCCGGTCGCAGTCACCGGCGACGGCCCGCTGGTGGTGCGAGAGAAGTCGCACAGCGCGGCGCCGATGACCCTGGAGCAGGCGCTCTACGAGATGGAGCTCGTGGGGCACGACTTCTTCTTGTTCGTCGACAAGCTCAGCGAGAGGCCGTCGGTCGTCTACCGGCGACGCGGGTACGACTACGGCGTGATCTCGCTCGAGGTCGACTGAGCCGAGACGACGCGAGGCCGGTCAGCGCGCGGCGATCTGTCATGATTCGGGGCGTGGGAGCGGATCCGGAGAACGACGTCGAGCCGGTGCGGGTGCTGGTTGCCGACGACCAGGAGCTCTTCCGCCGCGGGCTGACCATGCTGCTCGGTGTCGAGCCGGACATCGATGTTGTCGGCGAGGCCGGCGACGGGGTCACCGCCACCGAGCTGGCGGAGTCGCTGATGCCGGACGTGATCCTGCTAGACGTACGCATGCCGAAGCGCTCTGGGCTCGAGGCTTGTGTCCGCATCAAGGAGCAGGTCCCGGCCACTCGGATCATCATGCTGACCGTCAGCGACGAGGAGAACGACCTGTACGAGGCGGTCAAGAGCGGCGCCTCCGGCTACCTGCTCAAGGACTCCTCGATCGACGAGGTTGCCCAGGCCGTGCGCGTCGTTGCGGACGGGCAGTCGCTGATCAGCCCGTCGATGGCGGTCAAGCTGATCGCCGAGTTCAAGCAGATGTCGCGACCCGACCGAGACCGGATTCCAACCCCGAGGCTGACCGACCGGGAGCTGGAGGTTCTGCGTCTGGTAGCGACCGGGGTGAACAACCGCGAGGTCGCCAAGCGGCTGTTCATCAGCGAGAACACGGTCAAGAACCATGTCCGAAACATCTTGGAGAAGCTGCAGCTGCACTCGCGCATGGAGGCGGTCATGTACGCCGTACGAGAGAAGCTCCTCGACATCCCGTGACCCAGCCGCTCTCGTTGGCGCAGGCGCGCCGGATCGCGCTCGTCGCCCAGGGGTTTCGCGACCCCCGTCACGTCGTACCGACCATGCGGACGTTCAACCGCACCCTGTCGCGTACGGCGGTCCTCCAGGTCGACTCGGTCAACGTTCTCCAGCGGGCACACTTCATGCCGCTGTTCAGCCGGATGGGCGCCTACGACACCGGGCTGCTCACCCGGGCATCGGAGCGCAAGCCCCGCACGGTCGTGGAGTACTGGGCTCACGTGCAGGCGTTCATGCCGGTCGAGCTGTGGCCGGTGATGAGACACCGCATGGAGCACTACCGCCCCCAGCGCGGAAAATGGTGGGGCGGCTCGGTCAGCCACGAGCTGGAGCGCTCGTTGTTCGCCCAGATCGACGAACGGGGTTCCTCGACCGCCAGGGACCTCGACGCGGGCCTGCCGCGGACCAAGGACAACTGGGGCTGGAACTGGTCGGAGACCCGCAAGGCGCTGGACTACATGTTCCTCGTCGGTGACCTGGCGATAGCGGGGCGCAACAGCGCGTTCGAGGTGCGCTACGACCTGCCCGAGCGGGTGCTTCCGCCCGTGATCCTGGCAATGCCGACCCCGGTGCCGGAGGAGGCGCATCGTGACCTGGTGCGGCGGGCCGCAATCGCCCACGGAGTGGGCACAGAGGCGTGCCTGCGCGACTACTTCCGGATGAGCATCAAGGACGTCCGGCCGGCGATCGCCTCGCTGGTCGAGGACGGGGAGCTGGTGCCGGTGGCGATCCGGGGCTGGTCGCGTCCGGCGTACCTGCACCGGGATGCGGCACTGCCGCGGCGGGTGCGTGCGAGAGCGCTGCTGTCGCCGTTCGACCCAGTGGTGTGGGAGCGCGAGCGCACCGAGCGGCTGTTCGAGTTTCGCTACCGGATCGAGATCTACGTCCCCGAGCCGAAGCGGGAGTTCGGCTACTACGTGCTGCCGTTCCTGCTCGGCGACCGCATCGTGGCGCGGGTCGATCTCAAGGCCGACCGTCGGGCCGGCGTACTGGTCGTGAAGGCGGCGTACGCCGAGAAGCCTGCCCCCGCCGAAACGGCGTACGAGCTGGCCGAGGAGCTGCGCGACCTGGCAGCGTGGCTGGGCCTGGACGACATCGTGGTCCTGCCGAGAGGCGACCTGGCGCCGGGGCTGACCGCAGAGGTCGCGCCGGTGTCAGCGGGCAGGGCAGGTAGGCCGCCAGCCCCCGCAGTCGGCAGCGGGCTGTCGGGGTCGGCCGCGTCGAGCTCCACACCGAAGAGTCACGATCGCGCGACCCCGCATTCAGGTACTGGTCGCGTCGGCAATGATCGTCGGCAATGATCGTCGGCAATGATCGTCAGCAATGATGCAGCCATGAGTACGGTCCGCCATCCGTTGTTCGCCCGGCTGTACAGCACCGTCGTGGCCCCGATGATGGACCGGGCAGGTGCAGGTTCATATCGACAGCGGCTTCTCGAAGGGTTGTCCGGAACCGTCGTCGAGATCGGTGCCGGCAACGGCGCCAACTTCGGGCTGTACCCGCCCGAGGTCGACAGGGTGGTTGCCGTCGAGCCGGAGCCATTTCTGCGCGGCAAGGCAACCGAAGCCGCGCGTGCGGCGGCGGTCTCCGTGGAGGTGGTTGACGGCGTTGCAGAGCGCCTACCGATCTTTGGCGGCACTGCCGATGCGGTGGTGTGCTGCCTCGTGCTCTGTTCAGTGGCCGACCCCATCGCGGCGCTCGCAGAGTCCAGACGGGTGTTGAGCGCCGGCGGAGAACTGCGCTTCCTCGAGCACGTGCAGGCGCCCCGACCCGGAGGGATGCGCCGCGTCCAGTCGGCGCTCGACGCGACCGTGTGGCCGTGCCTCTTCGGCGGCTGCCACTGTGGTCGCGACACTGCCGGGGCGATCACGGCCGCGGGCTTCGCCCTCACCGAGCTGGACAGGTTCACGTTCCCCGAGGGAAGCCGGGGACCGGCGGCCTTCTCGATCCTCGGTCGGGCAGTCTGCTCGTAGGTTCACCGGACCGGCCAACCGGAACAGGCGCGCCTGCCGGGCCGTTACGATGGATGACGGGCCAGCCCCGCAACCACATCGGAAACCCAGGGAGTTCGACGCGTGCCGATCATCATCGACAAGATCCTCCGCATGGGCGAGGGCAAGATCCTGCGCCACCTGGAGACGATTGCCAGGGCCGTCTCGGCGATCGAGGACGACTTCGTGAAGATGGCCGATGCCGAGCTGCGGGCGCTGACCGATGAGTACCGAGAGCGGCTGGCCCAGGGGGAGACCCTGGACGACATCATGCCTGAGGCGTTCGCGACCGTTCGTGAGTCGGCCAAGCGGGTGCTCGGGCAGCGGCACTTCGACGTCCAGGTGATGGGTGGAGCCGCGCTGCATCTGGGCAACATCGCCGAGATGAAGACGGGCGAGGGCAAGACGCTGGTCGCCACGTTGGCGGCGTACCTCAACGCGCTCGACGGCAAGGGCGTCCACGTGGTCACGGTGAACGACTACCTGGCGAAGTACCACGCCGAGTGGATGGGCCGCGTCTACCACTTCCTCGGTCTGACCACGGGGGTGATCCTTCCCGAGATGACGCCCGAGGCCCGGCGAGAGGCCTATAGCTGTGACATCACCTATGCGACGAACAACGAGCTCGGCTTCGACTATCTGCGCGACAACATGGCCAACTCGCTCGATGACTGTGTGCAGCGCGGACACCACTACGCGATCATCGACGAGGTCGACTCGATCCTCATCGACGAGGCCCGGACGCCGCTGATCATCTCCGGCCCCACCCAGGACGAGGTGAAGTGGTACGGCGAGTTCGCCAAGGTCGCGGGTCGACTCACCAAGGACGTCGACTACGAGGTAGACGAGAAGAAGCGAACGATCTCGATCCTCGAGCCGGGCATCACCAAGGTCGAGGACTACCTCGGCATCGACAACCTCTACGAGTCGGCCAACACCCCACTGATCTCCTTCTTGAACAACTCGATCAAGGCCAAGGAGCTGTTCCGCAACGACAAGGAGTACGTCGTCCTCGAAGGCGAGGTGCTGATCGTCGACGAGCACACCGGCCGGCTTCTGGCCGGTCGTCGCTACAACGACGGGTTGCACCAGGCAATCGAGGCCAAGGAGGGAGTGGTCGTCCGCGAGGAGTACCAGACCCTGGCCACGATCACCCTGCAGAACTACTTCCGGCTCTACACCAAGCTTTCCGGGATGACCGGCACGGCGATGACGGAGGCCTCGGAGTTCGACAAGATCTACAAGCTCGGGGTCGTCCCGGTCCGGACCAACAAGCCGATGGTGCGCGCGGACCAGCCCGACCTCGTCTACCGCACCGAGGCGGCCAAGTTCAACGCCGTCGTCGATGACATCGCCGAGCGTCACGCCAAGGGTCAGCCAGTGCTGGTGGGCACCACCTCCGTGGAGAAGTCAGAGCGACTCGCCGGTCTGCTCAAGAGGCGCGGTGTACCCCACACCGTGCTCAACGCCAAGCAGCACGCCGATGAGGCGAAGGTCGTCGCGCTGGCCGGCCACAAGGGGGCGGTCACCGTGGCCACCAACATGGCCGGTCGCGGCACGGACATCATG
>JALZBH010000178.1 GCA_030947625.1 Actinomycetota bacterium | reverse complement strand
GAAGAGGAACGACCCGAGCACCGACCGTGCCTGGGTGTCGGTCAGCTGCGGAGCCGCCGTACGCAGGTTCTCCAGCACCGTCCGCTCGATGTCCAAGGTCTCGTGCTCCTGGGCGTAGTAACCGATCTTGAGCCCGTGCCCGGGCTCGACCGCCCCGGTGTCGGGGACGTCCATCCCCGCCAGGATCCGCAGGAGCGTGGTCTTGCCGGCGCCGTTGAGTCCCAAGATGACCACCCGAGAGCCCTTGTCGATGGCCAGGTCGACGTCGGTGAACACCTCCAGGGAGCCATAGGACTTCGACAGCTCCGCGGCTGTCAGCGGGGTCTTGCCGCACGGCGCGGGTGCCGGGAACTTGATCCGGGCCACCCGATCGGCACGCCGCTGCCCCTCGACGCCTTGGAGCATTCGTTCGGCGCGCCTCATCATCGACTGCGCGGCCTGGGCCTTGGTCGCCTTGGCGCGCATCTTGTTGGCCTGGTCCAAAAGCGTCTGCGCCTTCCGTTCGGCGTTCTTGCGCTCCCGGTTACGGCGCCGCTCGTCGGTCTCACGCTGAGTGATGTACGCCGCCCAGCCCATGTTGTAGACGTCGATCGCAGCTCGGTTGGCGTCGAGGTGGAGCACCCTGTTCACACAGGTCTCGAGCAACCCGACGTCGTGGCTGATCACCACCAGTCCACCTCGGTGTGAGCGCAGGAACTCCCGCAGCCATCCGATCGAGTCGGCGTCGAGGTGGTTGGTGGGTTCGTCGAGCAGCAGCGTCTCGGCCCCGGAGAACAGGATCCGGGCCAGCTCGACGCGGCGGCGCTGTCCTCCGGACAGGGTGCGCAGCGGCTGCCCAAGGAGCCGCTCGGCAATGCCGAGCGATGCCGCGATTGCAGCGGCTTCCGACTCCGCGGCGTACCCCCCTCCGGCATGCAGAGCCGCATCGGCCCGCTCATAGCGCCGCATCGCCCGGGCCGCCACGCCAGGGTCGTCGCTGCCCATCTCGTGCTCGGCCGCCCGCAGCCTGTGGACGACCTCGTCGAGGCCGCGGGCGGCGAGGATCCGGTCAAGCGCAAGCAACTCGAGGTTACCGGTCCGGGGGTCCTGCGGCAGATAGCCGACGGCGCCGGTGACCTGTACCGACCCGGCCGCAGGAAGGGCCTCACCGGCGAGGATCCGGGTCAACGTGGTCTTGCCCGCGCCGTTGCGGCCGACGAGACCGACGCGGTCGCCGGCGGCGATGCGCAGCGACACGTCTTCCATCAGCAGGCGCGCACCGGCGCGCACCTCGAGCTTGTGTGCGGTGATCAACGAAGGTCCTATCGGTGGTTGGGGCGCTGGTACGACACGCCTCAGCAGGGCTCCACCGGGCTCATGGGCCTAGTCTACGGGGCAACCATTGCCAGACCGGTGTGCGGGAAGGGCGGTCACCCATGCACTTCAACCCCAAGGCCCGGGTCGACCAGAGCCAGATCGACAACCGAGGTGGCGACGGCGGCCTCGGCGCTGGCGCGGACTCGATCAAAGTCGAGCTGATGGCCGGCTGCCTCGCCGGCTCATGGGCCAAGAACGCCCTGAGCACCACAGACGCCAGTGGTCGGCCGATCATTGCCGACCTCACCCAGGACGACGTCAGAGGGGTCATCGACGCAGCACAGGCCGTGCGTGACGACCGGATCCAGAAGCAGAGCCAGAGCCGGGTCGGCCCCGAGAGCTTCACTCACGGCACGCCCGCGCAGCGGGAGAGATGGTTCAGCATCGGCCGCAGCCAGGTCACGATCGCGGCCTGCGACAGGTTCAGGGCCCCGTCGCTCTGATGGCGCACATGACGACGAGTCGGGCCGCCAGCCCCGGCCCCACCCTGGTCGCCTCGGACAAGTTCATCCTCGGCGGCGGGGCGTTGTTGTGCGTCCTGGCAGGAGTCGCCCACTATGCCCACTGGAGCTCGGTGCTCGCGTTCGTCGTGTCGGCAGGCGCGGTCACGATCCTGGCGACTCTCGTGGGACGATCCGTCGAACAGCTCGGTGACCGGTTCGGGCCGGGCGCGACCGGCGTACTCCAGTCCGCGCTGGGCAACCTGCCCGAGCTGTTCATCTGCATCTTCGCCCTGCGCTCCGGCCTCGTCGGGGTAGTCCGTGCGGCACTGGTCGGCTCGGTCCTGGCGAACCTGCTCCTCGTGCTCGGGCTGGCCTTCCTCGTCGGAGGGCTCAAGCACGGCACCCAGCGCCTCGGCTCCGAGCGGGCCCGCACCATCGGGGTGCTGATGATCCTCTCGGTCTCGGCCATGGTGGTTCCGTCGCTGGCGCACTATGTGCACAGTCCGGCCGCCGCGCACGAGAGGACGTTCTCGCTGATCGTCTCGGTGGTGCTCATCGGGCTGTTCGCACTGTCGTTGCCGTTCTCCCTGCGCAGGCAGGAAAGCTCGTCGGCGAGCCCCGCGCCGGAGCATGAGCCACCCCGCTGGCCGCTCGCGCTGGCGGTGGGCCTGCTCGCCGCGGCGGGTGTGCTGGCCGCGTTCGTCTCGGACTGGTTCGTTCACGCGCTGCAGCCGGCGATGAGCTCGTTGCACATCTCCCAGACCTTCGCCGGGCTGGTGATCGTGGCTATCGCGGGCAACGCGATCGAGAACGTCGTCGGCGTCCAGCTCTCCGCGAAGGGACAGTCGGAGTACGCGTTCTCCGTCGTACTCAACTCGCCGCTGCAGATCACCTTGGTGCTTGCGCCGGTGTTGGTGATCCTCAGCCAGACCTTCGGGCTGGCCTCCCTGACACTGGTGTTCAGCCCGATGCTGGTGGCCACGCTCCTGATCGCGGTGGTGCTGGCGACCTTCATCTCCTTCGACGGAGAGTCCACCTGGCTCGAGGGCGCCACCCTGATCGCGTTGTACGTCGTGATCGCCACGGCTTTCTGGTGGGGCTGATACCGCGGAGTGCCGCTGTTGCCGTCCCTCGGCACCCCCATCCGCTCGACCACCCAGTCACGGCTTCGTCGCGGGCGCGCCACGGTCAGGCGTTGGTGACCACGATCCTGACAAAGCAGGCGTCGGCAATAGCGCGTTCGAGCACGGCTCGCCGCGGGTCGGGGACGTCGAGCCATGGGGACACCACCCGCAGGGAGGAGATCCTCGCGTCGCCGAGAACCTCGCTGACCCCGGACCGGTCTCCTCCGGTGACCAGCACAGGCACCTGGCCGAGGATCCGAGCCGCGTGGTCAGCGGCCGCCTCGTAGGCCTGCCGGGCCTGGTTGTCCCGCCGGCGGGCAAAGCGCTGCTGGCTCTGGCCACCGGCCTTGGTCCGGCCCTGGACGTGGCGCTGGCCGACCTTGGACTCCACGATCCGGTCGCCCTGCAGCCGGGCGACGGCAAAGCCGCCCTTGCGGACCAGGAGCATGCCCCACGCCGGAGGTGGGACTGCCGCGTTCACGAACGACGCGGGATCGGGCGGTCCGTCGTACGCCCGGTCGAAGGGCAGCTCGGCAAGCGCAGTCGATCCGTTGTCGGCGAGGCCGTACAGCTGACCCTGGCGGACGTCGTACGCCGTCACACCGTGGCGGTCGGCGAAGTTGGCGCACCAGCGTTCGACCCGGTCGGCCGGGACCAGCACGACCCGCTCGTCGGTCACCCGGCTAGACGTTGAACCCGAGAGCCCGTAGCTGGTCACGGCCGTCGTCGGTGATCTTGTCCGGGCCCCACGGAGGCATCCACACCCAGTTGATCGTGACCGAGTTGACCAGCCCCTCCAAGGCTGCGTTCGTCTGGTCCTCGATCACGTCGGTCAGCGGACACGCCGCCGAGGTCAGCGTCATGTCCAGCACGCATGCCGACCCCTCGTCGAGGTGGACGTCGTAGACCAGCCCGAGGTCGACGACGTTGATGCCGAGCTCGGGGTCGACCACGTCCTTCATCGCCTCAGTGACGTCCTCGGTGTTCACGGTCGCGACCGCACCGCTGGTGTCGACCTCGGGAAGGTCGTCGGTGGGCAACGGGTCAGATGTGTGGGTCATTGAAGGTGCCTCCCTCGGTATCGGCTTGACCTTGTTCCTGGCTCTGTCCCTGGCTCTGGGCCCGGCTCTGGGCCCGGCTCTGGGCCTGGGCGGTGGCGTCCTTCCAGGCCATCCACGACAGCAGCGCGCACTTGATCCGGGCGGGGAACTTGGCCACCCCGGCGAAGGCGATGCCGTCTTCGAGCACCTCCTCGTCCGGCTCGAGCCGTCCCTTGCCCTGCATCAGCTCCAGGAAGGCGCCCTGGACGGCCAGCGCCTGCGACAACGGCTTGCCGATGACCAGGTCGGCCATCACCGACGTCGCGGCCTGGCTGATCGAGCACCCCTCGGCGTCGTACGACACATCCTCGATGACCGGCTCGAACCCGTTCTCATGCATGTGGCGCAGATGCACCCGCAGGGTGATCTCGTCGCCGCACGTCGGATTGACGTGGTGCACCTCCGCCTGGAACGGCTCCCGCAGCCCCGCATGGTGGGGGTTGCGGTAGTGGTCGAGGATGATCTCCTGGTAGAGCGAGTCCATGTTCGCCGGGTTTGGGTTCGGGTTCATCTCACGCCACCTTGAAGTAGCGCTTGGTGTACTCCAGGCCCTCGATGAGGGCGTCGATCTCGGTCGGGGTCGTGTAGAGGTAGGACGAGGCGCGGGTGGTGCTCTGGACGCCGTACCGAAGGTGGGCAGGCTTGGCGCAGTGATGCCCCGCCCGTACGGCGATCCCGCGGCTGTCGAGCAGCTGGGCGACATCGTGGGGATGCACCCCGGTCAGCTCGAACGACACCGCGCCACCACGCTGCCGGACGTCGAGCGGTCCCAGGACTCGGACACCGCCGACACCGGCCAGGCCCTCCAGCAGCCTGCCGGTGATTGCCTGCTCGTGGGCGTGGATCCGCTTGGGCCCGATCTCGGACAGGTAGTCCACCGCCGCTCCGAGCCCGATCGCCTCGATGATCGGCGGCGTGCCGGCCTCGAACTTGTGCGGGATCCCGGCCCAGGTC
>JALZBH010000057.1 GCA_030947625.1 Actinomycetota bacterium | reverse complement strand
CCGACGCGATCACCGACCTGGAGCTCACCGCCGACCTGTACGTGCTCCGCCGGCTGGCCACGGTGCTGCGGGTGGCCGACTTCAAGGTAACTGCGGTGGTGGTCGACGAGGCCCTGATCGACGTCGAACCCGGCGACACCACTGCCAGCCGGTACGCCATCGCCTTCGACCTCGGCACCACGACCGTGGTCGCTACGCTGCTCGACGTCGGCACCGGCACCCCGCTCGCGGTGGCCTCGATGCTCAACAAGCAACAGCCGTACGGCGGCGACGTGATCACCCGGATCAGCGCCACGATGATGGACAAGCTCACGCTCGGAAGGCTGCAGGAGGCGGCCGGCGCCACGCTTGCCGAACTGGCCGGTCAGGTCTGCGGTGAGGCGGGCATCGACCCGACGACGGTCTATGAGGTGGCAATCGCCGGCAACGCGACGATGACCGCGCTGGTGCTCGGGGTCGATCCCGAGCCCCTGGGGGTCGCGCCGTTCATCATGGCTGCCGCGCAGCCGCCCGCGGTGCTCGCCGCCGACCTCGGCCTCACGCTGCACCCTCGGGCCCGGGCCACCTTGTTCCCCGCACTGGGTGCCTACGTGGGCGGCGACATCGTGGCGGGCATGCTCGCCACCGGCATGGACCGCGACAAGCGCACCAGGCTGTTCATCGACGTGGGCACCAACTGCGAGATCGTGCTGAGCGACGGTGACACGATCCTGTCCACCGCAGCCCCGGCCGGCCCGGCGTTCGAGGGCGGGGCGATCCGCTGCGGCATGCGCGCGGCCGACGGGGCCATCGAGGTGATCAAGCTCGACCCCACCACCCAGACTCCCGACGCGCCGGCGGTCACCCTCGGCGTGATCGGCGACGTCGAACCTCGCGGACTGTGCGGCTCGGGTCTGGTCGACGCCGTCGCGGAGCTGGTCCGGGTCGGGCTGCTCGACAGCTCCGGAAGGTTCGTGCCCGAGGAGAATGCCACCGGCATCGCACCCGCTCTCGCCGACCGGCTCACCAGGGTGGGCGATGAGCGGGTCTTCCTGCTGCACCAACCGAGACCGGACACCGCCCCGGCGGAATGCGTCTACCTCTCCCAGCGAGACGTCCGTGAGCTGCAGTTCGCCAAGGCGGCCATCTCGACCGGATGGACCTTGCTGCTCGAGCAGCTTGGGCTCGAGCATCGCGACATCCAACAGGTGCTCCTCGCCGGCTCCTTCGGCAGCTACCTCTCACCCGCCTCGGCCGTGCGCATCGGGCTGGTGCCCAAGCTCCCGGTGTTGCGGATCGTGGCGGCTGGCAACGTGGCTGGAGAGGGCGCGAAGATGGCCCTCTTGTCGCTTCGTGAACGTGCCGGTGCGACCGTACTTCTGGAGGAGGTGGCCTATGTCGAGCTTTCCGACCGCCCCGACTTCAACGACAAGTTCGTCGAGCAGCTCGCCTTCTGAGGGGCGAGTGGCCCTGATCGCCTGTGGCGCGCTGGCCCAGCCGGCTGCGGCCATCGCCGAGCGGCGCGGCTGGCCGGTCGACGTACACCCATTACCGCCGTTGCTGCACAACCAGCCGGACAAGATCGCCGGCGAGGTCCGGGCGCTCTCGGAGTCGCTGATGCCGGCGTACGCCCGAATCGTGGTCGGGTACGCCGACTGCGGGACGTACGGCGCGCTCGACGAGGTCTGTCGCGACCTCGGACTCCAGCGACTTCCGGGACTGCACTGCTACGACGTGTTCGCCGGCGCCTCACGGGTGGAGTCCTTCTTCGAGGACCAGCCTGGCACCTATCTGCTCACCGACTTCCTGGTGCGCTCGTTCGCGCGCACCGTCGAGCGGGAGCTGGGCCTGGACCGGTGGCCCGAGCTGCGGGACGACTACTTCGGCTCCTACACCCGGGTGGTCTGGTTGGCCCAGGAGCCCGACGACGAGCTGCGTCGGCTGGCGGCCGCCGCGGCAGCACGGATCGGACTGCCGCTTACCGTGGTCGAGACCGGTCACAGTGGTCTCGAAGAGGCTCTCGCCGCACTGGTGGAGTGAGCCCCTAGCTGCTCAGTCGCTCGATCATCGACGTGCGCCAGGCCTCGGTCTCGGCGATCTGGTTGAACGTGAAGACGTGCAGACCCTCCACCAGGGCCCCCGGCTTGCCGAGTGCCGGGGCGCACTGCTCGAGGAACCGCTCGCCGGTGAAACCACCTGGCGCGGCCAGCCGAGCGAAGGCGGCCTTGTGCTTGGACAGGAACCGGGTGGACTGGCCGACCCCGATCCGGGTGGCCATCGCCAGCAGCTTGGTGCGCTCGACCGGACCAGGCATCCCCAGCAGCAACGGCATCGTGACGCCGCGGGCGCGCAACCGGGTCAGCCATCCCGAGACCACGCGCGGGTCGAACGTCAGGTTGCTGACCAGATGGGTCGCGTAGCGCCGCTTGTCCCACATCGCCTGGATGGTCAGGTCGTCGTGGATGGTCGGGTGCGACTCGGGATAGCCGGTGATGCCGACCTGGGCGAACGGTGATCCGAGGCCCTTCAGGTCTTCAAGCAGGGCAAGCGCATCCGGGTACTCTCCGGCGGGCTCGGCATCGCCCCCCGGCACGAACACCCGGCTGATTCCCCGGCTGGTCAGCCGGTCGCAGATCTCGGCCAGCTCGCTGCGCCCGGTGACCATCCGCGCCGCGAGGTGGGGTACGACGGCGTACCCCTGGGTGGTGAGCCGCTCCGCGAGGCCGAAGGTGGCCTCGAGCCCCTTGCTCGGAGAGGCGGTGACGGTCACCACTCGGTCGACCGGCACGTGCTCGAGGACCTTGTCCTCCGTGCTGGCCGTGGGCAGCACCTCGTAGCGGGCCTGCTCGAGCAAGTCGACCATCGTTCGACGGTTGGCCAGCTTGTTGCGCATTATGCATCTCGTCTCGTGATACGCACCGACGACTGCAGCCTAGCGGCGTCCGGACGCCGCCACCAGAGCCCGGCCGTGAGTGCCTGGCCGGGAACTGTGAACTTGACCCGTTTCCCAGGTGAGGTACCCGACACTCCACGTCACCCATGAGGCGCATCTCGGTCACGGAGTGCAGAAGCCGAGCCTGCCCGATCGGCCACGCCAGGTAGAGCAGATGTGGACAATGGCTGCATGCCCGAGCGCCGAGACGACCCGCCGAAGCCTCGTCGTCGCAGGCGACCATCCTTCTGGGTGGGGCTGGCTCTGCTGGTGGGCGGCCTAGGGGTGCTGGGCTGGGTCGGCTGGCAGATCTACGGGACGAACTGGGTCTCCCAGCGCGCGCAGCACCGGATCACCAAGCAGATCGAGCTGGAGTGGCGCGGGGGTCATCGCCTCGACCCGGCGTACGTGCCGCAGGGCAAGGCATCGGCGCTGGTGCGGATTCCCAAGTTCGGCAAGGGGTACGTCGTGCCGGTGCTCGAGGGCGTTAGCGCCGGCGTGCTCGCCCAGGGCTACGGGCACTTTCCCGGCACCGCTGACCCTGGGAAGGTCGGCAACTATGCCCTTGCCGCACACCGGATCACCCACGGCCAGCCGCTGCGCAGGATGCCCGAGCTGCGCCCGGGAGACAAGGTGATCATCGAGACCGGGCAGGCGACATTCACCTACGTGCTGGACACCAACCCCAACAACCTGATCGTGGACTTCACCAACATCTGGGTCCTCGACCCGGTGCCGCACAACCCGACCGGCGGGGTCCAGCCCAGCCAGGTCAAGCACCAACGGCTGATCACTCTGGCGACCTGCTCAGAGCTGTTCCATACCAACAACCGGATGATTGCGTTCGGCCATCTGGTCAAGGAGACCGCCAAGCCGAAGGTTCCGAAGCCGAAGGCCTGAGACCTTCTCAGACCCCCGGATTGGCGGCATTTCGGCGGCGGTGGCGGCGCCACTCGATGAGAATCGGCACCAGAGAGATCAGCACGATGACGACAACCGCCTTGTCGAGCTGCTGGCCCAGGGAGGGGAAAGCCGTCCCGAGGAAGAAGCCCAGCAAGGTCACCAGCGCCACCCACAGCACGGCACCCACGAAGCTGGCCATCAGGAACCGGTGTCTGCGCATCCGGCTGGCGCCGGCGACGACGGTGACGAACGTACGCACGACCGGGACGAATCGGCCCAGGACCAGCGCTGAGGTGCCGTGCCGTTCGAAGAAGTGGTTGGTCTGGTCGAAGTAGCGGCGCTTGATGATCCGGCCGTTGCGCTCGTAGATCGGGGGGCCCACCTTGCGGCCGATCTCGTAGCCGCTGATGTTGCCCAGAAAGGCCGCGGCCGTCAGTAGGACGATCGCGAACACCAGCTGCACGACCTTGCCACCGGGCACCAGGTGGATCTTGTCGCCGGCGATGAACAGGCCCATCGCGAACAAGAGCGTGTCGCCGGGCAGGATCGGGAAGAGCAGCCCGCACTCGATGAAGACGATGACCACGCTGACCCAGAAGAACTGGCCGCCGAAGTGAGCCAACAACCAGTTGGGGTCCATCCAGTTGACACCGAAGAGAAGCGGATGCAGGGCTAGCACGCTGGCGACCATATCGAGAGTTTCTGACTCTTCCCTGAGTCCACGCCGGAACACGGTCCTCTGTCTGTCTCTACGCTGGCGATGTGCCGGACGAGGACGAGCGGGCGCCGTACGACCCGATGCCTTACGGGGCCCCCGAGGTCGGCGTCGGTCCGTGGCCGGGAATCCCACCGAGCGGCCCCGGCTCCGAGGTGTACGACGCCCGGCTGCTCGCCGAGGGTGATCGGCGCAACGTGGTTGACCGGTACCGGTACTGGCGTCTCGAGGCCATCGTCGCCGACCTCGACCGACGCCGTCACGGCTTCCATGTGGCCATCGAGAACTGGCAGCACGACTTCAACATCGGAACGGTGGTGCGGACCGCCAACGCGTTCCTCGCGGCGGAGGTGCACATCGTGGGAAACCGCCGCTGGAACCGTCGTGGTGCGATGGTCACCGACCGCTACCAGCACCTGCGTCATCACCGGACCCCGGCGGAGCTGGCTGCGTACCTGCACGAACGGAAGGTCCAGCTGTACGGCATCGACAACCTGCCCGGCTCCGCGCCGATCGAAGGCATCGAACTTCCCCGAGAGGTCTGCCTGCTGTTCGGCCAGGAGGGTCCCGGGCTGTCCGAACCGGCCCGGGCGGTGTGCGACGGGACGTTCTCGATCACCCAGTTCGGGTCGACCCGCTCGATCAACGCCTCCGCGGCCGCCGCCATCGCGATGCACACCTGGATCCGCCAGTACGCCGACCTCGACCGGGCCTAGCCGCCGAGAAACCTCCCGTGGATAGGGTGGTGGTCATGCCGATTGCCACCCCCGAGATCTATGGGCAGATGCTGGACACCGCAAAGGAGAAGTCTTTCGCCTTTCCAGCGATCAACGTCTCCTCGTCACAGACCCTGAACGCGGCGCTGCAAGGTTTCGCCGACGCCGACAGCGACGGGATCATCCAGGTCTCGACGGGCGGGGCGGAGTACCTGTCCGGTCCCAACGTCAAGAACATGGTCACCGGCTCGGTGGCGTTCGCGGCGTATGCGACCGAAGTGGCCAAGAGCTACCCGGTGCATGTTGCCCTGCACACCGACCACTGCCCCAAGGACAAGCTCGACGGGTTCGTCCGGCCGCTGCTGGCCATCTCCGCCGAACGGGTGAAGCACGGCCAGGAGCCGCTCTTTCAGTCGCACATGTGGGACGGATCGGCGGTCCCGTTGGAGGAGAACCTGCAGATCGCCGAGGAGCTGCTCGGCCTGGCCGCGGCGGCCCGCATCGTCTTGGAGGTCGAGATCGGGGTGGTCGGCGGTGAGGAGGACGGCGTCGAGGGCAAGATGGACAACAAGCTCTACACCACTCCGGACGACGCGCTGGCGACCGTTGCCGCGCTGGGCACCGGCGAGAAGGGCCGCTATCTCACTGCGTTGACGTTCGGCAACGTGCACGGCGTCTACAAACCGGGGAACGTGAAGCTGCGGCCCGAGATCTTGGAGAAGGCACAGCAGGCGGTGGCGGAGAAGCTGGGCCTGGGCGCCGACGCGAAGCCCTTCGACCTGGTCTTCCACGGGGGTTCCGGATCGAGCGGTGAGGACATCTCGGCTGCCGTGAAGTACGGCGTGGTCAAGATGAACGTGGACACCGACACCCAGTACGCCTTCACCCGACCGGTGGTCGGCCACATGTTCGCCCACTATGACGGCGTACTGAAGGTCGACGGGGATGTGGGGGACAAGAAGGCCTACGACCCGCGTGCCTGGGGCAAGGCGGCCGAGGCCGGCATGGCAGCCCGGGTGGTGACCGCTTGCGAGAACCTCTCCAGCACGGGTCACACTGTGGGCGGGTGATCTCTAGGCACCCCTGGCGTCCGAGCCCGGCTCGGTGCTCACCTGGTGGCGGGGCCGCGCAAAGAAGATCACCGCGACGAATCCCAGCACCAGCAACGTGGGCGGCAGGTACATCGCCTGTGCCATGGCGTGGCTGAACTGAGCCTGTGCCTGAGCCGGAATCCCCGACGAACCGGCAGCCCGGCTCGGGTCGAGCCGCAGTCCGTTGGCCGCCAGCCGGGAGTCCATCAGGAGGGCGATCGCTGCCGACCCGAGCACCGCGCCAACCTGGCGGGTCGCGTTGTAGACCCCCGCGCCCGCGCCCGCGAGCTGAAGCGGGAGGTTGCGGTTGGCGGTGGCGCTGAGCGGCGCCCAGACACAGGCGTTGCCGACCCCGAGAAGCGCCATCGGCAGCAGGATCTGCCAGGTCGCCGAGTCGGGAGTCATCTCGCGGGAGAGCCAGAACAGCGAGACCACCAGACAGAGAAAGCCGAAGCCGGTAAGCAGTCGCGGGTGCACCTGGTCGGCAAGCAGGCCGACCCGAGGAGCGAGCACGATCGACATCACTGCCATCGGGACCAGCAGCAGCGCCGATCCGGTCGGGCTGAGCCCGCGGACGAGCTGCGCGTAGAGCATCACCGGGAAAGCCATGGCGGTGATGGCGAATCCCATCGTGGAGATCCCGACGTTGGCCAGCGAGAAGTTGCGGTCCTTGAACAGCGACAGGGGGATCAGCGGCTCGCGGGTGTTGCGACGCTGCCAGAGCACGAAGCCCGCGAAGACAACCAGGCCACCGATGATCAGACTCCACACCGAGATCGGGCCGCTGATCGTGCCCCAGCTGAACTGGTGGGCCTCCTGGATCCCGAACACCAGCAAGAACATGCCCACACCGCTCAGCCCGACGCCGAGCCAGTCGAACCTGTGCGGGTGCGTTGCCAGCTTCGGCACCAGCCGCCAGGCCAGCCCGAACCCCACCAGACCGACCGGGACGTTGATGAAGAAGATCCACTGCCAGCCGAGAGTGTCGACCAGTACGCCGCCCAGGATCGGTCCCACCAGGGTGGCCACGCCGGCGGTGGCGCCCCACAAGGACATCGCCCGGCCGCGTCGCTCGGCGGGGAAGATCCGGGTGATGATCGCCATCGTCTGCGGGGTCATCATCGATGCGCCCAGCCCCTGGAACACCCTGGCCAGGATCAGCATCGTGATCGAGCCGGTCAGCCCGCACCACAACGACGAGAGTGTGAACACGACCAGGCCGAGAAGGTAGAGCCTCTTCTGGCCGTAGCGGTCGCCGAGACGGCCGGTGATCAGCACGGGTACGGCGTACGCCAGGAGGTAGGCGCTGGTCACCCAGACCACCTTGGTCACATTGGCGTGCAGATCCCCGATGATGGAAGGGGTCGCCACCGAGACGATCGTGGAGTCGACCAGGATCATGAAGAAGCCCAGACACAGCGCAAACAGCGCCGGCCACGGGTCCCGCGCTTCGGGGGCTGCCACCGGTGGAGCGGGGGGTGCCGCTTGGGTCATGGGTGCACTCAACACCGGAGGATGGACAATTACTCCATGACCTTCGACAACCTGCTCCCCGGACCCCCTCCGACCCTGTTGCCCGAGGATCCGGCCGCTGCCGAGCTCGCCGGCGCCGACGACCCGCGCGACGTCGTACGCCGGCACCCCGAGTCGCCGCTGGCCTGGGCGGTGCTGGCCGAGCGAGCGCTGGAGAACCCCAGGGCAGACGACGTCGAGGCATATGCATACGCCCGCGCCGGCTACCACCGCAGTCTGGACCTGTTGCGTCGCAGCGGCTGGAAGGGCCACGGTCCGGTGCCGTGGGAGCACGAACCCAACCGTGGGTTCCTCCGAGCGCTGGCTGCGTTGTCCGTCGCTGCCGGCCGGATCGGTGAGACCACGGAGCAGCAGCGGTGTGCGCAGTTCCTACGGGACTCGAGTACGACGGCAGCGGTGGCTCTGCTCTCACAGCGGCGCCCTGGTGACCCAGATCACATCGGCGTGCACGAATACGAGTAACGTACTCACCCATGAATCTCGGTCAAGGGTCCGGGGCGCGCCGCGAGGACGGCGTACCCCCGACAAACACGGGGCTGCTGGTCGCAGCCGGATTGGTCATGCTCATCCCGGTCGTCGCGCTGCTGTGGGTGGGCAGCTACACCCAGGTCAAACCCGAGCTGTTCGGCTTTCCGTTCTTCTTCTGGTACCAGCTGATGTGGGTCTTTCTCACCGCCGCGCTGAGCTGGGTCGCCTACCTGCTGGTCAAGGCGGCGAGATCCGGAGACGCCTCGGGCCGGGGCGGCGCGCCCCGGGGTGAGAACCGGTGAGCGCCGATGTCGTGACGCCGCTCACCGCGACATCGGGTGTGAACGGTGTTGCCCTGGCCGTGCTGATCGTGCTTTTCCTGGTGGTCACCGTGCTCGGGTTCTTTGCCACCCGCTTCAAACGGGCCGAGAGCCTCGACTCCCTCGACGAGTGGGGTCTCGGTGGACGCAGGTTCGGCACCTGGATCACCTGGTTCCTGTTGGGCGGCGACCTGTACACCGCGTACACCTTCATCGCCGTGCCGGCGGCGATGTTCGCGACCGGCGCCGTGGCCGGTTTCTTCGCCGTGCCGTACACGATCTTGGTCTACCCGGTGATCTTTGTGTTCATGGCACGGCTGTGGTCGGTGAGCCGCCGCCATGGATACGTCACCTCCGCCGACTTCGTGAAAGGTCGCTATGGCTCGCGCGAGCTGTCGTTGGCGATAGCGCTGACTGGTTTCGTCGCCACGATGCCCTACATCGCGTTGCAGCTTGTCGGCATCCAGGCCGTGCTTGAGGTCGTCGGCCTCGGTGGCAGTGGCAGCACACTGTCCAAGGACCTTCCGCTGCTGATTGCGTTCGTGGTACTGGCGGCGTACACCTACACGTCGGGGTTACGGGCACCGGCAGTGATCGCGTTCGTCAAGGATGCGCTGGTGTACCTGGTGATCATCGTGGCGATCATCTATCTGCCACATCACGTCGGTGGCTGGTCGCACGTGTTCGAATCAGCGAAGGCGAAGATGGGTACGACCAACCCGGTGACCGGCAAGCCCACCGGGGTCTTCATCCCCACCAGCAAGCAGTTCATGGCCTACGCGACATTGGGCCTCGGCTCAGCCCTCGCGCTGTTCATGTACCCGCACTCGATCACCGCCTCGCTGTCGTCGAAGAGCCGCAACACGATCCGGCGCAACGCCGCCATCCTGCCGGCGTACTCGCTGGTGCTGGGGCTGATTGCGCTGCTCGGCTGGGTGGCCATCGCCGCCAAGACCAGCCCGGTGGGACTGGACGGGAAGCCGAACCCGCAGCTGGTCATCCCGCAGCTGTTCGAGGACTCCTTCCCGAGCTGGTTCGCGGGAGTGGCGTTCGCAGCGGTGGCGATCGGCGCGCTGGTGCCGGCCGCGATCATGTCGATTGCTGCGTCGAACACCTTCACCCGCAACGTCTACCGCGACTGGATCCGGCCGAACGCCACCCCTGCCGAGGAGGCCAAGGTCTCCAAGCTGATGTCGCTCCTGGTCAAGGCGTTCGCCCTGGTCTTCGTGCTGAGCCTGGACAAGCAGAACGCCATCAACTTCCAGCTGCTGGGCGGCGTGTGGATCCTGCAGACCTTCCCCTCGGTGGTGTTCAGCCTTTACACGCGCTGGTTCAACAGGTGGGGCCTGCTGGCGGGCTGGGCCGTGGGCATGGTCTACGGCACGGTCACGGCGTACCAGGTGATCAACCCGGCGACCGGCGGTCACTTTGGCGGCTCGCTGTCCGACATCCCCGGCCTGGGTCAGATGGGCTACATCGCCCTGACCGCGTTCGTGCTCAACGTCGTGGTGGCGGCTGTGCTCAGCATTGCGCTGAAGGCGGCGAAGGTTGCCAACGGCACCGACGAGACGTCACTGGGCGACTTCTACGCCGACTCGGGCGACCCGCTGGTGGACCGTAGCCGGGCCTAGCCCGAGGCGCCTTGAGCTGCGCAAGCGGGCCGGAACGTCGCGCCGAACGCCGGATGTTGCCCGCGGTGCCGGAACCGCCCCCCGCACGATTCCGGCCCCAGCGATTCGACCACCTTGGGGCCGTTGGACTTTCCGAAGGCGGGTGCGGTGAGATCGCTCCGCCCATTGTGGCACCTTTGCACCACTTCGGGGCGGGATCTTCGTGCCGGTGGCAATTATGCTGCCAAGTGGCGCGGCACCTGAGGCGTCGCACCACTCGCTGCGATCGGCCCTGAGCGTGACCGACGAGAGCCGGTACCGGATCGTGCTGCTCGGTCCGTTGACCGACCTGGGTCTGGTCGATGGCGGCCTGGTCTCCGAGCTGCTCGCCCAGGGTCGGCGGCTGCTCACCCTTTACCCGGCGCTGGCACTGGGCGAGGCCCCCGACCTGCTCCGCGCCGGGCCGCGCTTGGCGAGGAGATCCGGCTGGTGGCCGAGCTGCCTGCCCGGCTGGGGGGGTTCGGGACGACCTCGGCGATCGTGCCACCGGACTGGGACGTCAACAGCGAGCGACGGATCGTCGTACGTCAGCCCGGGTTGGTGATGGCGCTGCGGTTCTGTTTCGACAAGCTCTGGGCGGGTGCGGTCGTCGTACCCGGCCTAGGAGAGAAACCCCGCGCCGGCGCAACGACCACCCGTGCCTTGTTGCTGGAACGGATGGCCCCCCTGTGACGAGGACGAGGAGATCGCCCGCACCCTCGGCCTGAGCCTGCGTACCGTGCGCGCCGGATCGCCGAGGTGCAGGCCCAGCTGGGAGCGGCGAACAGGCTCCGGGTGGGCGCTGATGCCGTCCGCCGAGGCCGGTTGTGAGGGCAGCGCTCAGGGCAGCAGCATCGAGTACGCCGCCGGCTCGATGTGCCACGTGCGCCGGTCCTCAGGTCCGCTCAGCTCGCCGTCCGCGCTGATCCAGAACTTCTCGCCGGAGACCGAGACCCGCCTGGCCCGCCGGCGGAGTACGTCGTCACGCTCCTGGTGCTCGCCACGCATCAGCTTGGCCACGAACCCGAACCTGGAGAGTGGGCCGGTCGCGAACGAGATCATCACGTCGGCCTGGCCGTCTTGAGGGTCGGCGTCCGGGGTCACCTCGGTGCCGCCCCCGACGCTGACCCCGTTGCCGATCGCGATCATCAGGATGTGCCGGTCCATGTCGGCGACCACCTCGCCGTCGACCTCGACGCGCAAGCGGATGAAGGGGGGTCTGACCGCCGCGATCGCGGTGCCGATGGGATAGCCGAGCAGTCCCAGCCCCGCTTTGCCGAGCCGGTTCTTCCAGCGAGCGCCGTACCGGCTGGCCTGAGCGCTTGCGCCCGCGTGCACGTTGTTGACGACCACCTCGCCGAGCTCGTCGACGATCAGGTCCATCGGTCTCGGCTTGCCGGTCAACACCGCCTCGGCCGCCTCGACCGGGTCGCGCGGGATCTGCAGGGCGCGGGCGAAGTCGTTGCCGGTGCCGATCGGGAGCAGCCCGAGCACCCTGTCAGCCAGGTCGTGGCGCCGATGCAGCACCGCGACCACGGCATGCAGGCTGCCGTCCCCCCCGGCCACGACGATCGGCCGAGACCCGGCCCGGTGCAGGACGCCGTCGAGCTCGCCTGGGTCGCGGGTCAGACACACCTCGACGTCGGTGGTCCCCCGGAGCACCCCGAGAGCGAGGTTGAGCTCTCGGCGCTCACGGAAGCCGGCTTCGGCGTAGGCGATCAGCAACAGCGGGTCCACGCGCCTGACCTTAATGGCTAGTCCCAACCGACGGTCTCGAGTTTGGTAGCGTTGCGCCGCAAGAGCCCGGTGCCTTGCACGGGGCTCCTCGCACGTCCCGGTGGTGTGCGGCCCCGCCGCCGACACCAGCCGCCGACACCCGCCGTGGGAGGGTGCACATGCCAGCGATCGTGGTCCTCGGTGCCCAGTGGGGCGACGAGGGCAAGGGCAAGGCGACTGACCTGCTCGGCTCCGAGATCGACTACTGCGTGCGTACCTCCGGCGGGAACAA
>JALZBH010000056.1 GCA_030947625.1 Actinomycetota bacterium | reverse complement strand
ACCAGGATCGCGTAGTAGCTCACCAGTGAGCAGCCGCCCAGGATGCTGCTCACCACGATGGCCAGCGCACCGAGCTGCCAGTTGTCACCCTGGACGAAGAACAGCAGCGCGGCGAACGCCGAGCCCGCCCAGGCGTAGCCGGCCATGTGCCACTTCTTGCGCGACGAGCGGTCGACGAACGCGCCTACGATCGGCAGCAGGAAGGCACTGGCGATCGTGGCGAAGCTGGTCAGGTAGCTCGGCAGCGAGCCGGCCGCCAGGTGCAGACCCAGCAAGCTCACCGTCTTGCGGCAGGTCACGGTGGAGTCGGCACAGCCGGCCGCCTTGCCCGCCACGGTGATCAGGTAAGGCGCGAACATGACCGTCAAGATCGTCGTGTAGTAGGCCGAGTTCGCCCAGTCGTACCAGTTCCACGCCTTCTGCTGGCGCTGCCGGTCCAGTGGCGCCAGATCGGCAAGGTCGGTGGTCGGCGTACTGCTCATGCCGGGTCCCTCCATTGTCCTCGCTCGACCAGAACCTCCTTGAGTACGTCGGTCCGGTCAGTGATCAGTCCGTCTACTCCGAGATCGAGCAGCCGGTGCATCTGAGCAGCGGTATTGATCGTCCATACGTGCACCGGGACTCCGGCGCGGTGGGCTCGCTGGACGAACGACTTCGTGACCACCGGCAAGCCGTGCCGATACGGGGGCACCTGCAGGGCCGCCACCCGGGCGCCGGTGAGCCTGCGGGCCAGCTCGCCGGTGGGTGCCAGCATGAACAGGGCCACCTCCGCCGGAGCCGCCGAGGTGGCCACCAGGCCGTCGGTGAGCCGGCGAAACCGGTTCAGGCTGGCCCGCGAGAATGACGCCACCAGCACCCGGTCCCGGGTTCCGGTGCTGCGCACCAGCGCCGCCAACGGCTCGATTGCCGACGCCGTCTTGATGTCGATGTTGAACCGGCAATCGGGCAGCGCCTCGAACAGGCTGGCCATCGTCGGCACGAGATGAGTCCCACCGATCCGGGCGCTGTCCACCTGAGCCGAGGTCAGCTGCCGGATCCGTCCCTTGTAGCCGGTGACTCGGTCCAAGGCCTCATCGTGACTGGAGTAGAGCACCCCATCCTTGGAGGCGTGCACGTCGGTCTCGAGATATCGGTAGCCGAGCGCGACCGCGTGCTGGAAGGCGAAGAGAGAGTTCTCCACACCGGTCAGCGAGGGGTGCCCGGCGCCTCCCCGGTGAGCCATCGCCAGCTTGGCGCCGGGCTGGTCCAGCATCGCGTCGAGATAAGGGAAGCCGGTGGCCGGAGGCGCATGCGGGTCGGCGGTCACGGCAAGCAGTATTCACGGTCAAGTCGTCGGTCGCCATGCATCTGCTCAGAGGTCGTGGAAGGTCTCGATCTGGGCACCAAGCTCGTTGAGCCGCTTGGCCAGGTCCTGGTAGCCGCGGTTGATCACATAGACCGAGCGCAACACCGAGGTGCCCTTGGAAGCGAGCATCGCCAGCAGAATGACCACGGCCGGCCGAAGGGCGGGAGGGCAGACGATCTCGGCGCCGGACCAGTGGGTGGGTCCCTCGATCATCACCCGATGCGGGTCCAGCAGCGTCACTCGACCGCCCAGGCGGGTCAGCTCGGTCAGGTAGATCGCGCGGTTCTCGTAGACCCAGTCGTGCAGCATGGTCTGTCCCTGCGCGGTGGCCGCGATCACGGCAAAGAACGGCAGATTGTCGATGTTCAGCCCGGGGAAGGGCATCGGGTGGATCTTGTCGATGGGGGAGTGCAGCTGGGAGCGCTTGGTACGCAAGTCTGTGAGCCGGGTCTGGCCGTTCGCGGCCAGGTACTCCTTTGAGCGCTCGTAGCGAAAACCCATCTCCTCCAAGACGGCAAGCTCGATCTCGAGGAACTCGATCGGTACCCGCTGGATGGTGATCTCGGAGTCGGTCACGATCGCAGCGGCGAGCAGCGACATCGCCTCGATCGGGTCCTCGCTGGGCGCGTAGTCGACGTCGACGTCGATGTCTGTGCAACCGGTCACTCGCAGCGTGGTCGTGCCGATCCCTTGGATGACGACGCCGAGCTTGACCAGGAAGAAGCAGAGGTCCTGGACCATGTAGTTCGAGCTGGCGTTGCGGATCACCGTGGTGTGCTCGGACAGAGCCGCCGCCATCAACGCGTTCTCGGTCACGGTGTCCCCGCGTTCGGTCAGCACAATCGGTCTACTCGGAGTGACCCCGGACGTCACCGTCGCGCGATAGCTGCCCTCGGTCGCCTTCACCTCCAGACCGAACGGCCGCAGCGCCGTCAGATGCGGTTCGACGGTGCGGTTGCCCAGGTCGCAGCCCCCGGCGTACGGCAGCTCGAAGCTGGTCATCAGCTGGAGCAACGGACCCAGAAACATGATGATCGAGCGGGTACGTCGAGCCGCCGCGATGTCGATCGCCGCCAGGTCGAGCGCCGCCGGGGGAGTGATCTCGAGGTCGTTGTCCTCGTTGAGCCACTCTGACCTCACGCCGATGCTGTTGAGCACTTCCAGGAGCCGGTTGACCTCCTCGATCCGAGCGACGCGGCGCAACGTCGTACGTCCGCGGTTGAGCAGCGAGGCGCACAACAGGGCGACCCCGGCGTTCTTGGAGCTCTTCACGGCAATCGACCCCGACAAGGTGGTGGGACCGCTGACGCGCAGATGCGTCGGCCCGGAACCGAGGCTGAGCATCGGTGAGTCGAGTGCCTCGCCGATTCGGGCCAGCATCTCGAGCGTGAGGTTCTGGTGCCCGCGCTCGATGCGGTTGATCGCACTCTGGCTGGTGGAGAGCACGTCGGCGAGCTGGGCCTGGGTCCAGCCGCGGTGCTTGCGTGCGTCCCGGATCAGCGTGCCGATCCGGCGCAGATACTCCTCGGTCACGGCACGAAGGTATCTCATATGTGAGATACACCCCGGTAACCCGACGTGTCGGCTGCGATGCCCAGCTCATGAACAACCGATGGCGCGTAGCCTGTCCGGCCGGCCGTGCGCAAGGATGAGAACATGCGAGTAACCACGATCCACGGCATCCGGGACATCCGCCTCGAGGACAGAGCGGAGCCCACCATCGACGAACCCACCGACGCGATCATCAAGGTGACTGCCGCGTGCATCTGCGGCTCCGATCTGTGGCCCTACCGGGGCGAGAACGAAATCACTCCGGGTCAGACGATCGGCCACGAGATGGTCGGCGTGGTTGAGGACATCGGCACCGAGGTCCGCCGGTTCAAGCGGGGCGACTTCGTCATCGTCCCGTTCTGCACCTGCGACAACACCTGCCCGAACTGTCGAAACGGTGCCCAGTCCGCCTGTCTGCATGGCGGCTCCACCACTGGGGGACAGGGGGAGTACGCCAAGGTCGTCCAGCTCGACGGCAGCGCGGTCAAGACCGACGGAGTGCCCGATGCGTCGATGCTGCCCTCGCTGCTGACGCTGTCCGACGTGATGGCCACCGGATGGCACTGTGCGGTGTCGGCCGGGGTCAAACCGGGTTCGACGACGGTCGTGGTGGGAGACGGGGCGGTCGGGCTGTGCGGCGTACTTGCCGCGAAGCAGCTCGGCGCCGAACGCATCGTGGCCATGTCTCGACACCAGCCACGCCAACAGATCGCCAAGCAGTTCGGTGCCACTGACATCGTCGAAGAACGCGGCCAGGACGGTGCCGACCGGATCAAGGAGATGACCGACGGGGTCGGTGCCGACGCCGTGCTGGAGTGCGTCGGCACCGATGACGCGATGCGGCAGGCGTTCACGGTGGCGCGGGCTGGTAGCACGGTTGGTTTCGTCGGCGCACCACACGGGGTGAAGCTGCCCGTGGGGCGAATGTTCGGCAACAACATCGGGCTCGCCGGGGGAGTGGCGCCGGTCCGCAAGTACCTTCCCGAGCTGCTCGACCTGGTCACCTCGGGTGAGATCGACCCGGGAGCTGTGTTCGACTCCCAGATGCCGTTGACCGACGTTGCCAAGGGGTACGCCGCCATGGATGAGCGTCGCGCCATCAAGGTCCTCCTGACCCCTTGAGAACGGTGGAGCCGGAGCCCGATCCACGGCTGGTGGCGCGGCTGCGTGCGGCCGGCTGCGTCTTCGCCGAGGACGAGACGCGCGAGATCCTCCGGGTGCTGGGGAGGCCCGCTGAGATCGAAGCTGCGGTGCTGGCCCGGGCCGGCGGGATGCCACTCGAGCAGGTCCTCGGCAGAGCCGTGTTCATGGGGCTGGAGATCGTCGCCGAGCCCGGGGTGTTCGTGCCGCGGCAACGCACCGACCAGCTGGTTGGCACCGCCCTTGCGTCGGGCAACGACCCTCGCGTCGTCGTGGATCTGGGCTGCGGTTCGGGCGCGCTGGCGGCCGTTCTCAGCCGGAAGCTGCCCTCGGCGCAGGTGCATGCCTGCGATGTCGACCCGGTTGCGCTGGCCTGTGCGCGGAGGAACGCGGAGTGGTTCAGGTACGTCGTACACCAGGGGAGCTGGTGGTCGGCACTGCCAACCGTCCTCTCAGGACGCGTCGACCTGGCCGTCGCGTACCTGCCCCACGTGCCCACTAGACGGCTGGCGATGATTCCGCGCGACCTGCGCGAGCACGAGCCGGTTGGCGCTGTCGATGGTGGGCCGGACGGTCTCGAGCCGTTCCGCGAGGTGCTCTCCGAGCTCGACGGCTGGTTGGCTGCGGACGGCAGGTTGGTGACGCTGCTTGCCCGCGAGCAGGCCGACGAGGCGGCGGTTGCGGCGGGGCGCCGAAAGGTGGTCATCGACGAGTACGACGATGACGTCGTACTCACTGTTTTCGCGAGCTAGGGCTGATCTGTTGCTCGACTCTGTCGCAGCAGGCTCTGAAGCCGGCGCTCGGCAATCTCCCGGCTGTGAATCACCAGCCACGCGCAAAGCGCCGTCAGCGGCAGTTCGACGAGGAAGGCCATGGCGAAAGCCCTGAACAGCGTCCGGCCGTCCGGTGCAGTGACGATGTCGAACCACGCGTCGGTGACCAGGAGGCCCGAGGCCCAGGCCGCGGACAGTCCCAGCCACTGCGAACGACGCATGGTCGCGAGCGCCGCAGTACAGGCAAGCGAGGCGAACAGCATCACGTCGAAACCCGCCCAGGCAACGTCGTAGTTCGGCGAGAGCTCACGAGCAGGGAGACTGACGGCGATGTAGATGATCCACGGGACCAGCAATGCGGCAGCTACGGCAAAGAGAATCCCGACCCAGTGGGTGTAAGGCGAGGCGCCGCCGAGTGCCAAGTCGTCGTTGCCCTGTGAGCGGGCCATCAGGTCGCGCAGGGGTCCCGGCACGTTCTCCTTCTCAGAGTCGCGCATGTCAGTCCTCTCGCCGCAGCCCAATCGTCGTTCTACTTTACGAAACCGCGAGCGCATCCAGTCTGTTCCGAGTACGCCGTACCGGTGGACGGCGGCTAGCGGCCGACGAAATAGCCCGCGGCGACGACCCGCAGTGTCTCCGTTGCAAATGGTGAGCTCGGCCGGCACACAGCACCCTCCGGCGCTCGCCAGCGGCGCGACGTGGCACGATTTCGCGAGTGACCAGCAGACCCACCGCGGCGGAGCACCTGCGCGACCTCGCGCGGCTGCGTCGCGTCCGCGACCGGATCGACCGGGAGTATGCGCAACCGCTGGACGTCGAGGCGCTCGCCCGCGGCGCGCACATGTCGGCCGGGCACCTCGGCCGCCAGTTCCGGCTCGCCTACGGCGAGTCGCCGTACAGCTACCTGATGACGCGGCGTATCGAGCGCGCGATGGCGCTGCTGCGTCATGGCGGCCTCAGCGTCACTGAGGTCTGCTTCGCGGTCGGCTGCTCGTCGCTGGGCACCTTCAGCACTCGCTTCACCGAGTTGGTCGGCGTGCCGCCCAGTGTCTATGGGCATGAGTCAGCGCGCGCGACGGCGGGGATGCCACCATGCGTGGCGAAGAAGGTCACCCGACCGATCAGGAATCGAGAAGCGCCAGCACCGAGCCGAACCTAGGCTCACCGCCATGGACATCACCATTCACGCGAGCTCCCTCCCGCACGACGACCCGGACGCCTCCCTGGCCTTCTATCGCGACACCCTCGGCTTCGAGGTCCGCAACGACGTCGGACACGGCAAGATGCGCTGGCTCACGGTCGGCCCCGCCGACCAGCCCGGCACCTCCATCCTCCTGGCGCCGCCGGCAGCAGACCCAGGCATCACCGACGATGAGCGCCGCACCATCGCCGAGATGATGGCCAAGGGCACCTACGGCTGGATCCTGCTGGCCACCACCGACCTCGACGGCATCTTCGAGCGGCTGCAGGGTGGGGACGTAGAAGTCGTCCAGGAACCAACCGAGCAGTCGTACGGCGCTCGCGACTGCGCCGTCCGCGATCCCGCCGGCAACCTGATCCGAATCCAGGAGCTGCGCTGACCGCAGCTAGCGAACCAGACCGACCACTACAGGAGTGATCATGACCAGCTCTTACACCCACGGAATCAAGACCGTGCTCCATCCCGTTTCCGACCTGGCGACGGCCAAGCAGGTATACGCCGCCCTGCTCGGCGTACCCCCGCAGACCGACGAGTCCTACTACGTCGGTTTCGAGGCCGAGGGCCAGCACATCGGACTGGTGCCGGGCGGCGGACCCCAGGGCATGACCTCACCCGTGGCCTATTGGCACGTGCCGGACATCGAGGCGAAGCTGGCCGAGGTGACCGCCGCCGGCGCCACCTCGAAGGAGCCCGTGCACGACGTCGGCGGCGGCCGCCTGGTAGCCACCATTACCGACCCAGATGGCAACGTCCTCGGGTTGCTTCAGGACCGATGAGAGCCGCCCCTGCTCCCACGCTCAGCGTCGTCGCGACACCAAGCACCGGCTCCCCCCGACACTGATGTATGGGTGGCCAACGCCTGGCGGACGGTGCACCTTGTCTGGCGACGCTTTGCTCCACGTGCCGAAGGGAATGAGAACCAGACGTACTGTGCGAGCCTGGGTCAGATCGAGCCCGGCGACGCCGACGAAGACCCCCGAAGACGGCCGAACTCGCAGATGGAGACACGATGAGCATGGCCATGAGGACGGACATGCAGTCGCCCGCGCTGCACGTTGCCGACAGCCACGGCCTGATCCGCGTGCACGGCGCGCGCGTGAACAACCTCAAGGACGTCAGCATCGAGATCCCGAAGCGCCGGCTAACCGTGTTCACTGGCGTCTCTGGCTCGGGCAAGAGCTCGCTGGTGTTCAATACGATCGCCGCCGAGTCGCAACGGTTGATCAACGAGACCTACAGCGCATTCGTACAGGGCTTCATGCCGACGCTCGCCCGGCCCGAGGTCGACGTCATGGACGGGCTGACAACGGCGATCATCGTGGACCAACAGCGCATGGGTGCGGACCCTCGCTCCACGGTCGGCACCGCCACGGATGCCAACGCGATGCTGCGCATCCTCTTCAGCCGACTCGGGAAGCCACACATCGGCTCACCCCAGTCGTTCTCGTTCAACGTCGCCTCCATCTCGGGCGCGGGCGCGGTAACCATCGAGCGACGCGGCGTCACCACGAAGGAGCGAAGGTGCTTCAGCATCACCGGCGGAATGTGTCCCCGCTGCGAGGGCCGCGGAGCCGTCAACGACATCGACCTCACGGCGCTGTACGACGACAGCTTGTCACTCAACGAGGGTGCGCTCACCATCCCCGGCTACACCATGGACGGCTGGTACGGCCGGATCTTCCGCGGCTGCGGCTTCTTCGACCCGGACAAGCCGATCAAGAAGTTCACCAAGAAGGAACTGCACGACCTCCTCCACAGGGAGCCAACCAAGCTCAAGGTCGACGGCATCAACCTCACCTATGAGGGCCTGATTCCGAAGATCCAGAAGTCGATACTGTCCAAGGAGGTCGACGCGATGCAGCCGCACATTCGCGCCTTCGTTGAGCGCGCCGTCACTTTTACAATGTGCCCCGAATGCGACGGCACCCGGCTCAGCGCAGCGGCCCGTTCGTCGAAGATCGAGGGCAAGAACATCGCCGACGTCTGCGCGATGCAGATCAGCGACCTCGCCGCATGGGTCCATGGCCTGGACGAGCCGTCTGTAGCGCCGCTGCTCGCGACGCTGCAGCACACCCTCCAGTCGTTCGTTGAGATCGGGCTCGGATACCTATCGCTTGATCGGCCGTCAGGCACGTTGTCGGGAGGGGAGTCCCAGCGCACCAAGATGATCCGCCATCTCGGGTCGTCGCTCACCGACGTCACCTATGTCTTCGACGAACCGACGATCGGGCTGCACCCGCACGACATCCAGCGGATGAACGACCTGCTGCTCCAGCTACGTGACAAGGGCAACACCGTGCTGGTCGTCGAGCACAAGCCGGAGGCGATTGCGATCGCCGACCACATCGTCGATCTCGGCCCAGGTGCCGGCGCCGCTGGAGGGGAGGTGGTGTTCGAGGGCACCGTCGACGGGCTCCGGACCGGCGGCACCCTCACCGGTCAGCATCTCGACGATCGGGCCCTCCTCAAGGAGACCGTACGGACACCGACCGGCACCCTGGAGATCCGTGGCGCGACGGCGAACAACCTGCAGCACGTCGATGTCGACATTCCGCTCGGCGTGCTGGTGGTGGTGACGGGAGTGGCCGGGTCCGGCAAGAGCTCACTTATCCACGGCTCGGTATCGGGTCGGGACGGCGTGGTCTCGGTCGACCAGGCAGCCATCAAGGGCTCGCGGCGCAGCAACCCGGCGACCTACACCGGTCTGCTCGACCCGATCCGCAAGGCGTTCGCGAAGGCCAACGGCGTGAAGCCTGCCCTGTTCAGCGCCAACTCCGAGGGTGCCTGCCCCACGTGCAACGGCACCGGCGTGATCTACACGGACCTGGCAATGATGGCCGGCGTCGCCACCATCTGCGAGGAGTGCGAGGGGAAGCGGTTCCAGGCTGAGGTCCTGGAGTACAAGCTCGGCGGGAAGGACATCAGCGAGGTGCTTGCGATGCCGGTGACCGAGGCCGAGGAGTTCTTCGGCGACGGTGAGGCAAAGACGCCGGCCGCCCACAAGATCCTGACTCACCTGGCTGACGTCGGGCTCGGGTACCTCAGCCTCGGCCAGCCGCTCACGACCCTGTCGGGCGGCGAGCGGCAGCGGCTGAAGCTGGCCACGCATCTGGGGGACAATGGCGGCATCTACGTCCTCGACGAGCCGACCACCGGCCTGCACCTCGCCGACGTCGAGCAGTTGCTCGGCCTACTCGACCGGCTCGTCAACACTGGCAAGTCGGTCATCGTCATCGGGCACCACCAGGCGGTCATGGCGAACGCCGACTGGATCATCGACCTCGGCCCCGGCCCCGGCCACGACGGCGGCCGGATCGTCTTTCAGGGCAAGCCCGGCGAGCTCGTCGCCGGCCACTCAACCCTCACCGGCGAGCACCTCGCAGCTTACGTCGGCAACTGACCAAGGTCTTGTCGTTCGAATCGGTGTGGATGTGCGCGTTCGAGGGCGTGGAAGATGTTCAATAGGGCAGCGAGCTCAGCGCTGGGTGGGTGTCGACCAAGGCATGCCGCGCAACCGAACCGACAGACAGGTCACACACCCCTCCAGCTTCTCGTACTCAGAGATGTCCACCTCGATCACTTCGAGCCCCCTGCCGCGCAGGAGCTGGGCGGTGCGTGGTGCGTCAGCCGCCATGAGAACCGTGCTGGGCCCTAGGACCACTACATGCGCGCCAGACTCCTCGGGCACCCCCAGGAAGTTCGGCCATACTGAGGCGTCGTCGACCAGCGGTTCGTAGCCGATGACGGTGCCGTCCGGCAGGGCCGTGACGGCTGTCTTCAGGTGCAGCACCTTGGTCACCGGCACCGGCACCACGGCCGCCCCGAGCGGCTCGAGGTGCGTGGCCAGCTGGTGGACGCCTTCCTCGTTGGTGCGACCACCGACACCGACCCACACGGTGCCATCGCACTTCAGCACGTCGCCGCCGTCGAGGGTGCCGGGTGCCTCGATCCGGGCGATCCGATAGCCCAGCGCTGCCACGCTTTCCTCCGCAGCCGAGGTCTCCGGAATCCGCGACTCGGCGCCAGGGCGGGAGATCACCGCGAGATCGCTGTAGACGACCATTGTGTCCTCGATGAAGACAGAGTCGGGGCAGTCCGGTGCCGCCGACACCTCATCGGTGGTCCACCCGGCGTCGTGGAGTCTCTCGACGTACTGCTCCCACTGCGTGCTGGCCAGCTCGGTGTCGACAGGCAGTCGCTGAACATGCGTCACTTCCCCCTCTGCCAGACGCGGGGAGGGTCGGCGGACGAGGGCATGGGTGACGTCCATGGAGCCCCAGTCTGCCTGGCAAGGTTGTCCGCCTCAACCGGTCGGACAAGGGTCCAGCCGCCGTGGGTCTCGTGACGGTGCTGTTCCGCCTCCCGCCGGTTCCTTCAGTGGACAGGTGGGTCTGTGGGCTGTGGCATACGTTCGTCTAGGGCGGTCGGACCGCGTCAGGCCAATGGCAGGAGTGCCTTACATGCGTCGACGTTGTGAAGTTGGACGTCGGTTCTCCGGCGCTGTTCCCATTTTTGCCTGGTGATTCGCCACCGGTTCAGAAGGGCGGGCTCGCCTCGACGCGTGGCCCAGTCTGAACCGTTGGGCGCGTATCCAAGATCTCGAGAGATCGCGTTCGAGCCGTGGTTGTCTACAAAGGCATCGCTCCTTGCTTCCGTCGCCCCGAACCCCTCAAACGCGAGGTGCAGGATCGCCTCTCGCATCTCACGTCCGAGCCCTCGGCCGCGCTGATCGGTCGACAGCCAGGAGAAGCTCATGACCGTTCCGAAGGTGGAGAAGCTCACCCCGATGAGGTCCTGCATCCCGACCGGATGACCATTCACGACGACCACGAAGTAGAGCCGCCAGGCATCGGTCTCGACCTTGCCCCTGCCGCGCCAGATCGCCCGGAGCCACTTGGCGACCCGCAGGTCAGGATCCGGTTCGTAGAACGACATCGGATCGTCGTACGGCAGGGGGTCTGCGTGTGCCTTGCCAGCGCGGACCACCTCCGCGAGCTGGTCGAGCAGTTCGTCGGTCGCGCCACGCAGTTCAAGCCGTGGCGTGCTGACGCGCACGTCGAGGGGGGGATAGTTCGTCATGCTGCGGGACGCTGCCTTCCGACTTGTTGGTTGGCGAGAGAGTCAACTCGTGCGGCGAAAGTCGGTGATGTCGGGGTGCGATGGCCATGCGGATCAGCCCGGCATTGCCCAGACCGTGATCGACATGAGCCGATCAAACTGCACACGACACGGCCCCGCACCTGGTTTTGCACTGCCCTGGGCAGTGAGTGCGGAACCGGGGCTTCGCCACGACGCGGGAGCTTCTTGCGCTAGATGCAACTCCCAGCCAGTTATCGCCGATAAGTGACATTATGTCAACTATCCTGGGAACGTGTTCAGCTTCTCCCCCGCTCCGGGCCCCGAAGTGTCCCGGCTCATCGAGGGTGCGTCCCTGGCCAGCGGCTCCCATAGGGTGGAGCGGTGGCTGCGACTCATAAGGTGCTGAACCAGGTGCCATCCCTGCTCGGGTACGACGTCGCGGAGAGTCCGATGCTGCTCGAGGCTCTGCATCGTGAGGGGGCTGGTTGGGCAGAGGACCAGGTCCACGAGCTGGGTCGGCTGTCGGGTTCCAGGCAGGCTCAGCAGTGGGGCGTACTCGCGGACCGCAACCTCCCGATGCTGCGTACCCACGACCGGTTCGGCCATCGCATCGACGAGGTGGAGTACGACCCGACGTACCACCAGCTGATGGGTACCGCGATCGAGCACGGCCTGCACAGTTCGCCGTGGAACGAGACCCGCCCCGGGGGGCACGTCGCCCGTTCGGCCGCGGTCTCGGCGTGGACCGTCGATTCCGGACATATGTGCCCGATCTCGATGACCTACGCGGTTGTCCCGGCGCTGCGCGCGAACCCGGACCTATCCGCCACCTACGAGCCGTTGTTGACCAGCCGTGTCTACGACCCGGTCTTGTCGGTGCCGACCGGGAAGGCGGGGCTGACCGCGGGCATGTCGATGACCGAGAAGCAGGGCGGGTCCGACGTACGCGCCATCACCACCCAGGCGATCCCGTCCGGTGATGGCAGCTACTCGATCACTGGGCACAAGTGGTTCACCTCCGCGCCGATGTGCGACGTGTTCCTGATCCTCGCTCAGGCCCCGGGCGGACTGTCCTGTCTCTTCCTGCCGCGAGTGCTGCCCGACGGCACTCGGAACCGAATGCATCTGCAGCGGCTCAAGGACAAGCTCGGCAACCGTTCCAACGCCTCGGCCGAGATCGAGTACGACAGCGCCGTCGGCTGGCTCGTCGGGGAGGAAGGGCGTGGCGTTCGCACG
>JALZBH010000177.1 GCA_030947625.1 Actinomycetota bacterium | reverse complement strand
GTACTCACCTGGCTGCCGGAGTTCCTCAAGGACCAGGTCCCGGCCGGGGACCGCCAGATGTGGATCGGCGCGATCATCTTGGTGATGATGATCTTCCGTCCGGCCGGGCTGATCCCGGCACGCCGCCGCGCTGCGGAGCTCTCCGGACTCGACCATATTCCGACCGCGGAGATGCAGGCGGTGCCCGCCGGTGAGGGAATGGGGGGCAGCCGATGAGCGCCAGCGCGGCCGACGAGCTCCCGTCCGAGCACGACCCCGCCGTTCGCACAGACGTGGTCTACGACATCCGCGACGTCACCTTGCGGTTCGGCGGCGTCACCTCGCTCTCCGAGGTCTCGCTTCAGATGCGCCGGGGCGAGATCCTTGCCGTGATCGGACCCAACGGCGCGGGGAAGACCTCGCTGTTCAACTCGCTCACCGGCGTCTACACCCCGCAGGAGGGCGAGATCACGCTGGCTGCCCGTGTGGGGGACGTGCCCACCAGCGTCCTGGGCAAGAAGACGCACGTGATCAACCACCTGGGGGTGGCGCGGACGTTCCAGAACATCCGGCTCTTCCCGGCTTTGACGGCGATGGAGAACGTCAAGGTCGGCGTCGAGACGCGGCAGAAGTCGGGTCCGATCGGGGCGATGCTCCGGCTGCCGCGACAGCGACGCGAGGAGAAGGAGAGCACGGCAAGGGCGTACGAGCTGCTGCGTTTCGTCGGGCTGACCAAACGAGCCAACGAACTTGCCGGCTCGCTGGCGTACGGCGAGCAGCGACGCCTCGAGATCGCCCGCGCGCTCGGCACCAACCCGGGGGTGATCCTGCTCGACGAGCCGGCCGCAGGGACAAACCCGGCGGAGAAGCGTGAGCTGGGCGCGCTGATCCGCAAGATCAACGAGGTCGACAACGTCTCGGTGCTGCTCATCGAGCACGACATGAAGCTGGTGATGTCGATTGCCCACCGGCTCGTCGTACTGAACTTCGGTCAGAAGATCGCCGAAGGCAGTCCCGAACAGATCCAGAAGAACCCCGCCGTGATCGCGGCGTACCTCGGCTCGACCGACGAGGAGGCGGAGCAGTCGATGTCCGCTGCACCTGCGCTGCGGGCGCTGGACCTCTCGGACCACTCCGAACCCGACAAGCCCAAGGAAACCCCGGGCGCTGTGCAGCAGGAGGACGACCAGTGAGCCTGCTCGAGGTCGACGATATCGAGGTGCGTTACGGGGCGATCCGAGCCCTGAAGGGCATCTCCTTCGAGGTCGACGAGGGAGAGGTGGTGGCACTCCTCGGAGCCAACGGGGCGGGCAAGACGACCACCCAGAAGACGGTCTCGGGGATGATGCGGCCCTCGCTGGGTGAGATCCGGTTCGACGGGCAACGGATCGACGGTGTCCCGGCGCATACGTTGATCCACCGCGGGATCTGTCACGTTCCAGAGGGACGGCGGGTGTTCCCGCGGATGAGCGTCAGGGAGAACCTCGAGATGGGCGCGTTCCGCTTCAAGCGTCCCGACGATTTGGTCATGAAGCGGGTCTTCGACCTGTTCCCCCGCCTGGAGGAGCGCTCGCAGCAGTTCGCCGGGACATTGTCCGGAGGCGAGCAGCAGATGCTTGCCATCGGACGGGCGCTGATGGGCAAGCCACGGCTGTTGCTGCTCGACGAGCCCTCGATGGGGCTGGCGCCGCTCGTCGTCCGGCAGATCTTCGAGATCGTGAAGGAGATCAACACCGACGGGGTCACCGTACTGATCGTCGAGCAGAACGCCGCTCAGGCGCTGAGCCTGGCCAACCGCGGCTACGTACTGGAGACCGGCGAGGTCGTGCTCTCCGGCACGGGCCAGGATCTCCTTGCCGACGACCGCGTCCGCGCGGCGTACCTCGGCGAGGAGATCTCCACCTAACGCCGACCCGGCCCGTACGTGCAGGAACTTGATGCCGACCCGGCCCGTACGTGCAGGAAACTTGATGCCGACCCGGCCCGTACGTGCACCTGGCGCGGTCCGATCTCGTCCGAGGCGACCGCCGGGACACCAGCGCGCACGTTCAAGCCGGGTCGGCAGGGAAAACCTGCACGTTCAAGCCGGGTCGGCAGGGAAAACCTGCACGTTCAAGCCGGGTCGGCGTCACTTGAGGACCGTGACGCGGACGACCAGGCCGGTGACGCTCGGGTCCTCCCCGCCGAGGAGGTACGCCGAATGCCCGACCGTGGCAACGGCAGCATCGCTGAGCGGGCGGGGCAACCGGCCGGCGTGGCTGAACCGCCCGGTGGCGGGGTCGTACCACCACATCGCTCCGGTCTGCCGGTCAGCACTGGTCCGGCCTCCGATCAGCAGCACCCGGCCGCCGAAGACAGCCGCCATCGCGTGACCCAGCGGGTGCGGCAACCGGCCGACGACGCTGACCCGTCCGACCCGAGCGACCCCGCCGGCGTGTACGTCGAACCGCTGCACCTGGCCCAGCTCGTGCCCGGAGACCTCACCGCCGAAGACATATACCGAGCTCCCCACGAGGGCCGTGGCGGCGTACCGTACGCCGACAGCCAGCCGGCCCACCCCATGCAGACCGGAGCTCGCCGACTCGCGCAGGATCGCCAGCGGCGTGCCGACACCGTCATAGCCACCCAGCACCAGCGTCCCGGCAGCCGTCGCGACCACCGAGAGGTCCGAACGGGTCGTCGGCAACGAGCCGGCCCGTTGCCAGCGCCGTCCCACCAGCACCTGGACCACCGCCTGCTCGGTCGCATTGCCGCCACCGAAGACGGCGACCTTGCCGGAATACCGGCCACCGGCCGCGTCATGCACGGGTACGGCGAGCGGTGGCAGTGGATGGGACTGCCCGTTAGTCAACGAGATCCGCACCGCCCGGTCGGTAGAGGTGCCGTCGGGGAGCATCCCCCCGGCGAGCACGACCGTTGCCGCCCCGTCGGGGACCAAGGCCTGCCGAGCGCTGGGAGCGGGAAGTCTCCAGCCAAGAGTGCTCGCGGTGACCCGACGAGGCACGAACGGCCGCGACGCAGCCGACGCATGCGAGGACCCACCCGACCGGCCGGCCGAGGACGCTGCCGTCGGCGTACCTGCACAACCCGCCACCACAACCAGCAGCACCGCCGCCAGCGCGGCTCGGGTCAACGCATGTTCCCGGTGTGACCGAGCGAGTAGCGACCCGGCTGTGGCCACACCGCCAGCCCGTGGGGGTTGCCGCCGACGAAGATCCGGGCAACCAGCTTCCCGGTGACGGTGTTGAAGCCGTACACCACACCGTCGTAGCGACCCGAGAGCCAAAGCATCTTGCCGTCGGCGGATACCCCACCCATGTCCGGGCTGCCGCCGCCGGGAACGACCCACGTCGCCACGATCTTGTTGGCGGCGAAGTCGAGCACGCTGACCTTGCCGGCGCCCCGGTCGGAGATGTAGAGGAGCTTGCCGTCACGGCTGGGATAGAGCCCATGCGGATGGCTGGGCATCCCGATGGCGCCTCGCTGCCGCAGAGTGCGCGCGTCGACCAGGCGCAGCTCGTTTGTGCCCATGTCTGCGACGTAGAAGGTCCGTCCGTCCGGAGAGAGCCGAATGTCTTGCGGCATGCTCATCCCCATCACGTCGGGTGAGGCATGCTTCGCCGTCGGCCGCGGGCCGAGCTTGAGGACGCCGAGAACCCTGTGGCTCAGCGTGTCGATCTTGACCAGCTCCCCGGAGAACTCACAGGTCACCACGAAGAACCGCCCGTTGGCGGAGAAGTCCGCGTGGTTCGGGCCGCTGCAACCCCGCGGCTGTACGTCGGCAATCCGGCGGAACGTCTGGGGGGTGGAGAACCGGATCGTGTTGTACTGCTCGACCATCACGACGGTGGCCAAGCCATCGGGGGTGTAGTACAGGTTGTAGGGCCGCGGCACCTGGATCGACCTCTTCTGCCGGCCCGTGCGGGGGTCGAGCACCTCGAGGGTGTTGGCCGCACTGGAGTTGACCACTAGCCTGCGCAGGTCGTACGACGGCACCACATGCTGGCTCAGGTAGCCGACCTGGATCACCCGGACGATCTTGCGGGTCCGCTGGCCGATCACCGTGACCCGGGTGCCGGTCGAGTCCGGCACATAGAGGTAGGCCGGGTCGCCTAGCACCTTGGGGCTGAGCATGCCCGCGCGGGTCTGGGAGTAGATGTCGTTCCCGACCACCCGTGGCATGCCGGGGAGCGGGTGCCGAAACTGCGACGGCACCACAGGGATGTGCTTGGCGGCGGACCAGAGCGGGTCGTTGGTCGAGCCGTGCTGGGCGGCCGGCGTACTCGATGGCCGGCCGCCACACGCCGCAGCCAGCGCGAGAGCCAGCGCCACCGGCACCAAGTGTCGCCAGCTGCGAACTCTCATCACCCATCCTCGCGGGCCGCACCCTGCCGGTCGGCCCCGTCCATCGGCCTCCGGTCGCTCCTGACCAACGCTGGTCAGGCTAGCCGCGCATCCTGATGAGTACCTGAACGGCGCTCCGAGTCGTCCGCACGGCTTTCTCCGGCGTCTCCTCAGGCCTCAGCGCAGGCGACGGTACGCCGGAGCGACCTCGTTGATCGCATCGCCCATGCGATGGATCCGGAGCGCGTTCGTGGACCCGGGGATGCCGGGAGGGCTCCCGGCGATGAGCACCACGAGATCGCCTTCTTGGACCCGGCCGATCTGCAGCAGGTGTTCGTCCACCTGGCGGACCATCTCGTCGGTGTGCTCCACCGCAACGGTCTTGAAGGTCTCCACCCCCCAGGTCAGCGACAGCTGCGAGCGGACGACTGCTTCCGGAGTGAACGCCAAGACCGGGATCGCTCCCCGGTAGCGGGCGATGCGCCGGGCGGAGTCGCCGCTCTGGGTGAACGCAACGAGGTACCTCGCGCCGACGCGTTCGGCAACCTCGGCGGCGGCCTTGGCGATCACACCACCCCGGGTCCTCGGCTGCCAGTCGATCGCGGCCATGTTGGCGAGCTCGTGATCCTCGGTGGACTCGATGATCCGAGCCATTGCATGCACCGCTTCGATGGGGTACTCCCCCACGCTGGTCTCC
>JALZBH010000055.1:11935-12442 GCA_030947625.1 Actinomycetota bacterium | reverse complement strand
GGACCCCATTCGTCCTCCATCGACCGGGGCAGCAGACCGATCGCGTCCAGCCCCTCGCGGAGCGCCATCAGGGTCTCGTTCACCGAGTCCATCCGGACCTCGGAGAGGTACTGGTACCCGCGCTGGAACACGTCGACGTCAGGAGCTGGCCCCGGTTGCCCCGTCTGGTCCAGCCCGATGAGGCCCGTCGTACGACGAAGAATGCTGAACTCGACCTCGAGACCGGAGAGGTAGCGCAGTCCGCGACCAGCGAGCCGGTCGAGCTGGCGTCGCAGCTGGGCCCGGCCGTCGAGTGGCATCGGCTTGCCGTTGGAGAAGTACGCGTCGCAGATGACCCACCCGGTGGCCGGAGCCCAGGGCAGCACCTGGAAGGTCAGTGGGTCGGGCACGATGACGACATCGGGGAAGCCGGTGAGCTCCTCGATCCCGATGCCGCCGCCCTCGGCGAACGCCGGCGGGAACACATGGTTTCCGGTGTCCAGGCTGTAGATCGCCCCGGAGAAGTCG
>JALZBH010000055.1:0-11925 GCA_030947625.1 Actinomycetota bacterium | reverse complement strand
CCTCGGTGGTCGCGGCGAGCTGCTCCTCGGTGTGCAGACCATGCTCGGCGACGAAACCGTCTCGGCCGATGCCTGCCGATGCCGAGATGTCCGTGGTGTGGCCGGTCATGCCCTACCTCCATGATGGGTTTCGCGTCGTTCGGGTCCCTCCGAGGAGTCCCGGTCTTGAGGGCCTGGGGGGCCTTGGGTGCCCTGACGAACGCTGGCGGACATGGCGGCGAGGATCTCCGCGGCGGCGTTCTTGGGGGGCAGCTCCGCCACCGAGAGCGCGGTGTTGGTGCGGTCGATCCCCTCGACCTGCCAGATGCGCTCGCGCAGGAGCTCGCTCAGGTGGGTGTGGTCGCGGACCCGCGCTCGCAGGACCATGTCCACGCTGCCGGTGACGAGCTGGACGTCCTCGACCTCGGGGATGCCCATCAGGTCGCGCATCACCGCGCCCATCTCGTGTTCGAGGTTGGCGATGACCGTGATGTAGACGGTCGTGGGGTAGCCGATCGCGGCCCAGTTCAGCCGGACGGCGTACCCGGTGATGACCGAACGTCGCTCCAACCGGGCGATCCGCTCGGCCACCGCAGGTGCGGACATGCCCAGCTCTCGGGCCAGCCTGCGCTGGGAAAGGCGCGCGTCCTCGCTGAGCAGCCGAAGGATGCCGAGATCGATCTCGTCCAGCGGTACGGCGGGACCGGGTGCGGCGACGTACTGGGAGACCGTGCGCAACGACGCCTTCTCGGCCGACCGGGACATCCGCACTCCTTCCCTGCCACTCGAAAGTAACTCAGCACGCCGTTGAAGGCTGGCGAACGTAAGGTATCGTGACGTATTCAACTGACATGTATAAGGTGTGTCAAGGCTCAAAGGGAGGTTCGCGATGAGCGTGGCACCGGTGGCTAGTCCGGCAGGTACCCAGGAGGCTCCTGGCTGGGCCGACCGGCTGGCCAAGGGGTCCGCCGGCCAGGACGGCGTGCTGACCGCGATCCTGGCGCTGGCCAACGCGCAGGGACTGGTCAACTTCTCCGGCGGCTTTCCCGCGCCCGAGCTGTTCCCCACCGACACCTTGGCACGCATCGCCGGCGACCTGATCCGGCTCGATGCTGCCGTGGCGCTGCAGTACACGCCCAGCGAGGGCCTGGCCACTACCCGTGAAGCGATCGCGGACCACCTGGAGCAGCTCGAGGGCGTTCGGCCGGCCACGGACGAGCTGATGATCACCAGCGGCGGCATCGACGCAGTGACTCTCGTCGGCAAGAGCATGCTCGACCGGGGAGACGTCGTGGCGGTGGAGGAGCCGACGTACGTCGGAGCGGTGACCGGGTTCGAGGCGTTCCGGCCCGTGTTGCGCGGCGTTCCGATGGACGCCGGCGGGCTCGACGTCGAAAGGCTCGGGTACCTGGTCGACCGGGGTGAGATCCCCAAGCTCGTCTATGTCATCCCGGAGTACCAGAACCCGAGCGGGCGGACTCTCGCGCTGGAGCGCCGGCATGCATTGGTGGAGCTGTGTCGCCGGCACCGAGTCCTGATCGTCGAGGACGTCGCCTATCGAGAGCTGGGCTTCGGAGCCGAGCGGCTGCCGAGCCTGTGGTCGCTCGCCCCTGACGTCGTCGTACAGATCGGTACGTTCTCCAAGACGTTCTTTCCCGGCGTACGACTTGGGTGGGCCGCCGGGCCGGCAGAGGTCGTGGCCCAGCTCGTAGTAGCCAAGCAGAACTCCGACCAGTGCGCTGGTGCTCTCGGCCAGCGGCTAGTCGAGGAGTTCCTGCGCGGCGGGCATTTCGCGCCATTGGTCGAGCGCGAACGCACGTTCTACCGCAGGAGGGGCGAGGCGATGAACTCTGCGTTGCGGCGGCACATGACCGGCCTGGGCAGCTGGACCGAGGCAACCGGCGGCTTCTTCAGCTGGCTGCACGTCCCGGGAGTGGACACCTCGGTGCTTGCGCTGGCCGCCCGCGAGGAGGGCGTGGCATTCGTGCCCGGATCGCCGTTCTTCGCCGAGCACGTCTCCCACGAGCATCTTCGACTGGCATTCAGCCGAGCCACCGAGGCCGACATCGAGGATGGCATCTCGAAGCTCGCGCGGCTGATCGCAGTTGCGACGCGCTAGGCCGGCCAACTTCAACATCAACCGGAGGAGCCGATGAGCGGCAGCGAGCACAGCCATTTCAGCCTTGAAGGCGGCCTGACCCCCACGGCGGCCGGGCGGTTCGTCAAAGTTGCCGACGTGCCCGGAGTCGAGTTCGTGCCCGGACTGAGCTTCCAGCCGGTCCTGGGCGAGAACATGCTGGTCAACTTCGTGACGTTCGAGCCGCACACCGAGGCGCCGATGCACGTACACGTCGAGGAGCAGATCGTCGTCGTGGTGGAGGGGGAGTTCGACTTCACCATCGACGGCGAGACCCGCACCCTGCGGCCCGGCGACGTCGCGGTCGTGCCACCGTGGGTTCCGCACGGAGCCGTGACCGGGGACCAGTCCTGTCGTGAGGTGGACATCTTCAACCCGCCGCGGGTCACCCTGCTCGAGGCGGCTAGGGCCGCGGCCGCGCGGGAAGAGGACGGCTGATGGATCTGGGGCTGACCGGCCGCAGGGCTGTAGTGACCGGTGGGTCGAAGGGGATCGGCCTGGCCGCAGCTCGAGAGCTGGCTGCCGAGGGCACGCTGGTCTCCATCTGCTCACGCAACGAGTCCGAGCTGGCTGCCGCGGCAGAGGAGATCTCCGCTGTCTCGCCGCACGGCGCGGCCGGCGTGCACCATCGGGTGGCCGACGTCACGGACCCGGACCAGGTCGAGGAATTCGTAGCGGCAACGGTCGAGCGGCTCGGGGGGGTGGACATCCTGGTCAACAACGCCGGGGGTGCCCGGCCAGGGAACTTCGAGTCCTTGACCGACGAGGACTGGCACCACGACCTCGACGTCAAGCTCTTCTCCCAGATCAGGTGCGTCCGCGCCGCCCTGCCCCACTTGCGACGCAGCACTTCGGCTCGCGTGATCAACGTCAACGCGGTCTACGCGAAGTACCCAGACCCGGCCTTCTTCGCCACGACCGTGAACCGCGCTGCCTGCCTGAACCTGAACAAGGCGCTCGCCACCGAGTTCGGCGGTGAGGGAATCCTGGTGAACAGCATCAACATCGGCTTCGTAGTGACTCCGCAGTGGGAGAACATCCGGTCCCGCCGCGCTCCGGACCTGCCGTTGGAGGAGTTCCTCGACGGGCTCGCCAAGGCCGAGGTCCCGCTGGGCCGGTTCGGCACCGTCGAGGAGGTCTCCGGCCTGGTGGCGTTCCTGGCCAGCGACCGGGCGAGCTACATCACCGGAGCGGTGATCGACGTCGCTGGGGGAATGGGAAAGTACGTCTGAGAAGGTCACTCCTGGCGAGGGTCTTTCCACGCTATGAAGTTCGCGGTGCTCCGAGCTCGTTCGCGCGCCTCGGGACGAGCAGGCCGATCAGGACGTAGGGCCAACGCCCCGCCAACACGCCACAGGGCGGCCGGGACCCTGCGATCGACAGCAGCCGAGCCGTCTGCGTGTCCGGGGACGTTGAACTCCCTGGAGTCGGTCTCAGCATGGGTCTTGGTAGGGGAGATGGAATCGGTCATGGCTGGGAACCTCCTGGTTCGATATAGGTGGCTCCAGCGTCCGCGCACTACCGGCGACGGGGATCGGGCGCACTCCCGGTCCGGGCGGGAAGTTCTCCCGGATACCGACCGGTCGTGCATCGACCCGCTCAGCTCTGCATGTGGCCGGGTGGCGGGTTGTGGGGCGCCGGATCCAGCCGGTCGATGACCTTCGGTGCTACCCCCCACAGCAGCGCGAAGAACACGACGCCGACGGCCAGCGCCGCCAGCCCCGCTGCCAGACCGACGACCACGTCGAAGACCAGGAACAGCACCCCGGAGACGGTCAGCGCCAGCGTGACCAGGCCGACCCGAGCGGACCAGTTCCCACGTCGACGAGCAGCGCCCGGCGCCGGTGCCGGAACAGCACCCGGTGGAAGGCGACCGGCGCAATCACCAGGCCGGTGGTCAGGATGGCACCAGCCAGCACCAACAGGTATGCCGTCTTCTGAGTGGAGTCGAGCTTGGGGAAACCGTTCGAGAACGGCACGGTGAGCAGAAAGCCGGTGAGGATCTGTACGCCGGTCTGGGTGACCCGGATCTCCTGGAGCAGCTCGTCCCAGTTGCGGGTGAGGGTCTCCTCGTCGGGTTCGTCTGACATGGAGCCTCTCCCTTGCTCGGTCGGCCTGGTTCCGGCTGACCTGCCCATCGAACCAGGTCACGGACCCCGCAGCCACCGGTGGCCAGGCCCCTCCAGACGGCAGGTCATCGGTTGTGCACCTCGCTAGCGTGGGGCTGTGAGCGAAACCTCCCTCCCGCCAACCATCTACACCCTGGGCGCGCTGCGTGCCTCCGGGCACGTCCAGAAGCACCTCAAGCAGGAGATGCGCGAGAACCTGCTGGAGGCATTGCGGGAGGGGCGGGACCCATGGCCGGGACTGCACGGGTTCGACGCGACGGTGATCCCACAGCTCGAACGGGCGCTGCTGGCCGGCCATGACGTCGTACTGCTCGGGGAGCGCGGCCAAGGCAAGACCAGGCTTCTGCGCACCCTGGTCGGGCTGCTGGACGAGTGGACTCCGGTGATCGCCGGAAGCGAGCTAGGTGAGCATCCCTACGAGCCGATCACTCCGGCTAGTCATCGGCGGGCGGGCGAGCTCGGTGACGACCTGCCGGTGGCGTGGCGCCACCGCGCCGAGAGGTACGCCGAAAAGCTGGCCACCCCAGACACGAGCGTGGCCGACCTGATCGGCGACGTGGACCCGATGAAGGTCGCGGAAGGCCGCAGCCTAGGGGATCTCGAGACGATCCACTTCGGCCTGATCCCACGCAGCCACAGGGGAATCGTCGCGATCAACGAGCTGCCCGACCTCGCCGAGCGAATCCAGGTCGCGATGCTCAACGTGATGGAGGAGCGTGACATCCAGATCCGCGGCTACGTGCTGCGGCTGCCGCTGGACGTGCTCGTAGTGGCCAGCGCCAACCCCGAGGACTACACCAACCGCGGCCGGATCATCACCCCACTCCAAGACCGGTTCGGTGCGGAGATCCGCACCCACTACCCGGTCGCTCTCGAGGACGAGATCGCGGTGATTACCCAGGAGGCCGAGCTGGTCGCCGACGTACCCGCCTACCTCATCGAGATCCTGGCGCGCTTCACCCGCGCCCTGCGCGGATCGTCGTCTGTCGACCAGCGCTCCGGGGTCTCGGCGCGGTTCCCGATCGCCGGCGCCGAGACCGTCGCAGCGGCCGCGCTGCATCGAGCAACCTGCCAGCGCGAGCCGGATGCAGTGGCGCGGGTGGTCGACCTGGCCACCGCGGTCGACGTACTGGCCGGCAAGGTGGAGTTCGAGACGGGCGAGGAGGGCCGTGAGGCCGAGATCCTCCAGCACCTGTTGCGCCAGGCCACCGCACAGACCGTGCGCTCCCGGCTCGGCGGCGTCGACTTCGCCGTACTCGTGGACGCACTCGAAGGGGGCGCGATGGTCACCACCGGTGAGCAGGTGACCGCCCTGGACCTCCTTGCCGGGCTGCCTGTGCTCGGCGAGTCCGAGGTGTACGACGAGGTCATGAACCGTCTCGGCGCCAGCAACGACGGGCAACGCGCCAGTGCGATCGAGCTCGCTCTCGAAGGTCTCTACCTAGCCCGCAAGGTCGGGAAGGAGACCGGGGACGGCGAGACGGTGTACGGATGACCGCTCGCGACGCCCACCGCGCCCGTTACGCGAGGTACGACGGCGGCCCGGACCCGCTCGCCCCACCGGTCGACCTGGCAGAGGCGCTGGAGTCGATCGGCCAGGACGTGATGGCCGGCCACTCCCCGGAGCGGGCGCTGCGCGAGTTCCTCCGCTCGGGCACCCGCGAGCGGACCGGACTCGACGACCTGGCGCGCCGCGTCGCCGAGCGGCGTCAGGATCTGCTGCAGCGGCACCGGCTCGACGGCACCCTGCAGGAGGTGCGCGAGCTCCTCGACCGCGCCGTACTCGCGGAGCGCATGCAGCTGGCCCGCGACCTCGACGACGACGCCCGGTTCGCCGAGATGCGCATCGAGAACCTGTCGGCCTCCACGGCCGCGGCGGTCAACGAGCTGGCCGACTATGCCTGGCGCAGCACCGAGGCCCGCGAGGACTACGAGAAGATCAAGGACCTGCTCGGCCGGGAGCTGCTCGACCAGCGGTTTGCCGGTATGAAGCAGGCGCTCGAGAACGCCACCGACGAGGACCGAGCCCAGATCAACGAGATGCTGACCGACCTGAACCGGCTGCTCGAGGCGCACCGGCTCGGCGAGGACACCGACCAGAAGTTCGCCGACTTCATGGACAAGCACGGTGACTTCTTCCCCGAGAAGCCGCAGAGCATCGAGGAGCTGATGGACGCGCTGGCGGCCAGGGCGGCGGCGGCTCAGCGGATGCGAAACTCGATGACACCGGAACAGCGCGCGGAGCTGGATGCCCTGGCTACCCAGGCGTTTGGCTCTCCGGAGCTGATGGGCTCACTCGCTCAGCTTGATGACAACCTCCAGGCGCTCCGGCCAGGAGAGGACTGGGGTGGGTCCGAGGACTTCGGCGGAGAGCAGGGTCTCGGGCTGGGGGACGGGACCGGCGTACTCCAGGATCTCGCGGAGCTCGATGACCTGTCCGAGCAGCTCTCCCAGCAGTACGCCGGTGCGCGGATGTCCGACGTCGACGTCGACAAGCTGGCCCGCCAGCTCGGTGACGACGCGGCGGTAGACGCGCGGACGCTGGCCGAGCTCGAACGGGCACTGCGTGACTCGGGCTACCTCAACCGCACCTCCGACGGTCATCTGCGCCTGTCCCCCAAGGCGATGCGCCAGCTCGGCCAGGCGCTGTTGCGTGACGTGGCCACCCGGCTGTCCGGTCGACAGGGCGCCCGTGACGCGCGCCAGACAGGAGCGGCCGGCGAGGTGGGTGGGGCGACCCGGGAGTGGCAGTTCGGCGACACCGATCCGTGGGCGGTCGCCAAGACGGTCACCAACGCCGTACTCCGCACCGTCGGCGACGGCGACGACGCCAGCCATGGCGTCCGGCTGCATATCCGCGACGTCGAGGTCAGTGAGACCGAGGCACGCACCCAGGCCGCGGTCGCGTTGCTGGTGGACACGTCGTTCTCGATGGCCATGGACGGCCGTTGGGTGCCGATGAAGCGCACCGCCCTGGCACTGCATCACCTGGTGCGTAGCCGTTTCCGCGGCGACGCACTCCAGCTGGTCGGCTTCGGACGCTATGCCGAGGTGATGGAGATCGAGCAGCTGACTGCGCTGGACGCGAAGTGGGACAAGGGCACGAACCTGCATCACGCGTTGCTGCTGGCCAACCGGCACTTCCGCAGGCATCCCCAGGCCCAGCCGGTGCTGCTGATCGTCACCGACGGAGAGCCGACCTCGCACCTGGAAGCGGACGGCGAGGTCTTCTTCGCATATCCGCCGCATCCTCTGACCGTCGCCCACAGTGTCCGCGAGCTGGACAACGCCGGCCGGCTGGGCGCGCAGACCACGTTCTTCCGGCTGGGCGACGACCCCGGGCTGGCCCGATTCGTCGACCAGATGGCCCGTCGCGTCGACGGGCGCGTGGTTGCCCCGGAGCTCGACGACCTCGGCGCGGCGGTCGTGGGCAGCTACCTGGGCTCGCGGGATCCAACTGGCCTCCCCGGTCTCGGCGATTCGGGCGGCTGGGGCCGCGGCTTCTGGGTCGGCTGAGTCGCCGAGACGTCGCAGATTGGCACCTTGCTCGTCGCGCAGCTCGCCCTGACCAGACGCACCTGCTCGCCCGTTGGGTAGGTTCGGGCCCGATGTCTGTCTCGCTGATCACCCCTGACCCCGAAGCCGACGAGCAACGCCGTCGCCGACTGCGGCGGATGCGTACGCTCGCGGTCTCACTGCTGCTGCTGGCCGCGGTGGTGTACCTGCTGACCCTGAGGCAGCGAGGCTTCCTGGGGTACGTCAACTCGGGCGCGGAGGCCAGCATGGTGGGCGCGATCGCGGACTGGTTCGCGGTCACCGCGATCTTCAAACGGCCGTTGGGTCTGCCGATTCCGCACACCGGGCTGATCCCACGACGCAAGGACGAGTTCGGCAGGAGCCTCGAGGACTTCGTCAAGGAGAACTTCCTGCAGGAGCAGGTGATCCGCGGCCGACTAACCGACTCGGACCTGTCGCGCCGGGTCGCGTCCTGGCTCGACGAGCGGGAGAACGCCGAACGGGTGGTCGCCGAGGCGTCCTCATTGGTCACAATCGGGCTCAGACGGCTGCCGCAGGACGACGTACGCACGCTGGTGACCGAGGTGCTGGTGCCGAGGATGGTGCAAGAGCCGATCGCGCCGGTTGCCGGGAGCCTGCTGGCCGGCATTGTGGACGACGGCGCGCACCACGGTCTCATCGACCTCGTGCTCGATGAGGGCAACCGCTGGCTGGTGCACAACCAGGACACCTTCGTCGACATCGTCGGGGAGCGGGCACCGTGGTGGACCCCGCAGCGGGTCAACGACGTGGTGACCCACCGGCTGCACATCGAGGCGATCCGCTGGGTCTCGGAGATTCGTGCCGACCCGCATCATCAGGCGCGGGTGGCGCTGGACGGCTTGCTGCGTCAGCTCGCCGAGGACCTGCAGCACGACCCGGCGACCCAGGAGCGGGCCGAGCGGCTCAAGGTGCGGCTGCTCGAGCAGCCCCAGCTGGTGACCAGCGGGATGGCCATCTTCGAGACCCTGCGCACCGCACTGCTGGACGCGCTGGCCGATGCCAGCGGGATGCTGCGGACTCGTGCCGTCGACGAGGTGGTCGGCTTCGCCCGGCGGGTTGCCTCCGATGCGGCGCTGCGCCAACGGCTGGACACGTGGGCGGCCGATCTCGCGGTGTTCGTAGTACGGCGTTACGGTGGCGAGCTCACTGCGGTGATCACCCACACCGTGGAGCGGTGGGACGGCCGGGAGGCGGCGCGCAAGATCGAGCTGCACGTCGGGTCGGACCTGCAGTTCATCCGGATCAACGGCACCATCGTCGGCGGCTTGGTGGGTCTGGTGATCCATGCGGTGACGTTGGCGGTGCACTGATGCGCGACGTACCAACTCGTGACGGGGAAATCCGGCTGGGACAGTTCCTCAAGCTCGCCGACCTCGTCGACTCCGGCAGCGATGTGAAACCGTTGCTGGCCGAAGGCCGCGTTCTCGTCAACGGCGCCGTCGAGACGCGCCGCGGTCGGCAGCTGCAGCGCGGTGATGTGGTGAGCCTCGGTGAGGCGTCGGTGCGGGTCGCATAACCCCCCACCAGGCCGTGGGTCGCGTTTCCCCCGAGCCGCGGTGCGTCCGCCGGGGCCCCTCGGCGGACGTCCAGCTCAGCAGCAGTCGTGACAGGTGCACGACGGGTCGTCGCAGACCGGGGTCGGGCAACATGGCTCGTTGTCGGTCATCGGGGCTCACCTCCTTCCCGAGGCGTCGGGCCGCACCACGTCCCGGGCGCGGGAGGTGGGCAGTCGTCGGGGAGCCGGGCAAGCATCGCCGCCATCTGTGCGCGAAGCGTCCCCAGCCTCACCATCTCGGCGTCGACCTCAGCGAGCCGACGAGTCAGGAGATGCTGGGCCGGCTCGCACGCGCATTCACCGGTGTCCCGCACGACGAGCAGTTCGCGAATGTCGCGAAGGCTGAGGCCGAGACGTTGGGCGCCTTGGATGAAGAGCATCCGGTCGACCGACGTGTCGTCGTACTGCCGATATCCGGCGGGGGTACGACGGACCGGATGGAGCAGTCCCTCGCGCTCGTAGAAGCGGATCGTGTCCGGCGTACAACCGACCATTCGGGCCAGCTCGGACACCGTCCGGGAACTCTCGCGAACCAGGGCGTCGGTCATCCACTGAGGTTAGAGCCTGGAGTCGACTCCAAGGTCAAGCGTGCTGTCAGACCGAGTCACCGAACGTCGACCAGGTCCACGACGAAGATGAGGGTCTCGCCGGGGGCGATCGCTCCGCCGGCGCCGCGGTCGCCGTACGCGAGGTCGGGGGGGATCACCAACCGGCGCCTGCCGCCTACCTTCATCCCCTGCACTCCTTGGTCCCAGCCGGCAATGACCTGGCCGACGCCCAGGCGGAAGTCGAGCGGGTCGCCCCGGTCGTACGACGCGTCGAACTCCTCGCCGCTCGAGTGCGCGACGCCGACGTAATGCACCGACACGCTCCGTCCCGAGATCGCCGATGCTCCGTCGCCCTCGGTCAGGTCAGTGATCTCGAGGTCCGTAGGCGGAGGGCCTTGGGGGAAGTCGATCTCCGGCTTGTCGGCCATCAGGGTCCAATCGGTTGTCGGCCACGGCAGCGTAACCGACCCGCGGTTCTGCGGGGCACGAGGCCGTGATCCCGTCAGGGCTTGAGCATCTTCCTCATCTTGGCAACCTCGACGGTCTGGGCCGCCTCGATCTTCTTCGCGAGTGCCACGGCCTCGGGGTTCTTGCCGCGGGACTGCTCGGTGCGGGCCATCTTGATGGCGCCCATGTGGTGCCTGACCATCATCGTCAGGAACATGCGGTCGAACGCCCCCCCAGTAGCAGCGCCAAGACCCTTCATGTCCGGGTTGCTCATCATGCCGGGCATGCCGCTCATGCCGTTCATCGAGCCGGTGCCCTTGCCCCAGTGCTCGAGCCAGCTGGTCATGGTCTTGATCTCGGGGCCCTGGGCGGCCTCGATCTTGCCGGCCAGTTGCTTCAGCTCGGTGCTGGAGGCATGCATCTTCGCCATCCTCGCCATCTGCACGGCCTGCTGGTGGTGCGGGATCATCGACTGGGCAAACGTGACGTCGGCGGCATTGAATTCTCCACTACCACCACTACCTACGTTGGTCTTGCTGCCGCATCCAGCGAGCGCGACTGCCGCCGCGAGGATGAGCGCGACAAAGGTGTTTCCTCGGGTTCTCATTAGGTTGGTGTCTCCTGACTTGGGTCTGTCGAAAGCGGCGTGTGAGTACGGCGGACCGGCCCGTTGGGCTGGTCACGCGGCTCAGCAGCGCTGGATCGACAGACTTGTCAGACACGGTGGATCAGGGTGCCGCCCGAAGTATCCAGGCCCCCTCGCCTGGCGGGCATAGACCCAGAGCACATGAGTCGACCGGGTGCTTCGGAGGAGCCCGAGGAGGCCGAGGAGGGCAACGGTGAGAACGGCCAGGCACATGCCGGTCATGCTCATGTCCGTCGCGGGCTCCCCGGACGCCGATACAGCCAGCGCCGCACCGACCCGAGGAGTGACCGACACAACGTGGTGCGTTGATGACATCGTCTCCATCGCGGACCCACCCATCGCGGCATACGAAGTCGAGCCCATCCCCGCCGCACCATGGCTGCCCAGCCCATGCATCCCGAACAGACCGGCCAGGACCACGAGCAGACCTGCAACCCGCAGCCAGGTGGTCTGAGGTTGGTGGCCGCTGCCCATGCACCTCAGTCTAGAGATCGTGGCCAACACCCGGACTATCGTGCGGTCCATGGCTATCGAGGAGACCTCACCTGCGTCCGGACGAGACCTCGGCCCGCTCATTCACGCGCTGCGCAGAAATGGCGGATCGTTGACTTTCGCGCATTGGGACTCGGCCCCAACGTCCATGACCGTCAACCTCCGCCTTCCCGATGATGAAGCTCAAGCCGATAAGTGCCGTCTGGCCATCGAGGAGTGGCGAAAAGACTAGGCACGAGTCGCGGTTCGCCGGGGAACGAGTCGGGGTTCGGTGAGCGGGCGCTAGGTCTGGTGAACGTAGGAGTCGAGCTGGTCGCGCTCGAACTCGAGCTGGTCGATGCGGCTCTTCACCACGTCGCCGATGCTGATCACACCGGTGAGGCGGTCGCCGTCGACGACCGGGACATGCCGGATCCGGTGCTCGGTCATCAGCG
>JALZBH010000176.1 GCA_030947625.1 Actinomycetota bacterium | reverse complement strand
GGGCGCCCAGCTTGGCGTAGCCCTGGTCCACGCCGACCTCCATCCCGCTGCGCAGCCAGGCGTCCCGGCCCTCGAAGCCGTCGCACAGCGACTGTGCGCGCAGCCGGGTGCGGCCGTCGCCGAGGTCTTCGAAGTCGAGCGTCTCCAGCGCGTCTCCGTCCGGGTCGCGCTCCCAGGCGAAGGTCTGCACGATCCGGCGGGTGACGCGGATGATCGGGACCGTGGAATCCGTCTCGATCGCCGCGGTCGTCATCGTGTCGTTCATGCCGTCTCCTCGCGCGTCGGGCGGTGCCCGGCGTCCTCGTCGTCGTCCATCTCCGCCAGCACGGCGTCCAGCCGCCGGTACCGGGCCTCGGCCCGCTGCCGGTAGCGCTCGATCCACTTCGTCATCAGGTCGAAGACCGCGGAAGGCCACGACCCCTATCCAGGGGGCGCCGCGCCCACTCTCTTACACCCTCAACTGCGATGAGCCTGTCAACTGCGATGAACCTGTCAACGGTGGCCCGACCCCCGACGCGAGCGACACGACAACGACTACGGTCTGCAGCCCGTCCGCATCATCACCGACCGAGTCCCGTCAGGGGACACTCGCCGGAGATGTCATGGCCGACCCTGTGGCCGGCCCGTTCAGGTGGTACACAGCACACAATTAGCCGGTTCTCATTACAGTACGGCCGCTCCTCGATGATGCCAGACCTAGTCTCGGTTCATGTCCCAACAGGTTGCTCCAGATGCTCGCGGCTCGGACCTGCCGCCGAGCAGCGAGCGGTGGGCGCGGCCGGCTCTGGCTGGGCTGCTGGCCGTAACCGGGCTGCTCTACCTGTGGGGGCTGAGCGCATCCGGTTGGGCCAACACTTTCTACGCGGCGGCGGCCCAAGCCGGGGCAACGTCGTGGAAGGCGTTCTTCTTCGGCTCGCTGGACCCGGCCAACTCGATCACCATCGACAAGACGCCGCTGGCCTTGTGGCCGATGGACCTCTCGGTGCGGCTGTTCGGGCTGAGCTCCTGGAGCATCCTGGTCCCTCAGGCCGTCGAAGGGGTCGCCGCTGTCGGTTTGTTGTACGCCAGTGTCCGGCGTACGACGAGGTCAGCGGGCGCGGGACTGGTCGCCGGAGCCGTGTTCGCGCTGACCCCGGTTGCGGTGCTGATGTTCCGCTACAACAACCCCGATGCCCTGCTGACGCTGTTGCTCGTTGCAGCCGGGGCCGCAACCCTGCGCGCCGTGGACGTCCCTGCGACGAGCTGGCGCGCGGTGCGATGGCTGGCTCTGGCCGGGGCTCTGGTGGGGCTGGCGTTTCTGACCAAGATGCTGCAGGCCTTTCTGGTGTTGCCTGCGTTCGGCCTCGTCTATCTCGTCGCGGCGCGGAGCAGTCTTGGCAGGCGGGTAGCTCATCTGCTCGTTGCGTTCGTCGCCATGGTGGCTGCCGGGGGCTGGTGGGTGCTGATCGTCCAGCTCTGGCCGGCCGCGAGCCGTCCCTACATCGGCGGCTCCCAGCACAACTCGGTGCTCGAGCTCGCCTTCGGCTACAACGGCTTCGGCAGGCTCAGTGGCAACGAGACCGGCTCGGTCGGTGGCAGCCTGGGTGGCAGCGGGCGCTGGGGGCAGACCGGCCTGCTGCGGCTGCTCGATCCCGAGATCGGCGGGCAGGTCGGCTGGATGTTGCCCACCGCACTGGTCCTGCTGGCCGTGGGGCTGTTTCTCTCGCGACGCGAGGCCCGGAGCGGCTCGGTCCGCGCCGCACACCTCCTGTGGGGAGGCTGGCTGCTCGTCACCGCCGCAACTTTCAGTCTGATGGCCGGGATCTTCCATCCCTACTACACGGTCGTTCTGGCGCCGGCGGTCGCTGCGGTCATCGGCGTAGGCAGCTGGCAGCTGTGGATCCGCCGGGACAGCCGGGTTGCGGGCGTGATGATGGCGGCCACGCTTGTGCTCACCACCTTGTGCGTGGTCACGCTGCTTGCGCGGACCCCGAGCTACCACCCCTGGCTCCGGACCCTGGTCCTGGTCTGCGGGCTCGGCACTGCTCTCCTGCTCGCCGGCATCCGCTATCTGCCTGCGCGACTGCGGCTGGTGCTGGTCGCGACGGCTCTGGTAGCCGGGTTGGCTGCCCCCACAGCGTACGACGTGACAACTGCGGCGAAGGCCAATTCCGGTGCTATCCCCCTCGCGGGTCCGGTCACCCATTCGATGTTCTTCGCGGCCGCGGCGGATGCGGCCGCTACCGGGAAACGCGTGCACCTGCACGTGCGGCCCTGGTTGCTCTCGGTCATGCACGCCATGGGCAACGAGAGCAGCGTGCCGAGGACCGCTCTCCCGATTACCAGCCTGTTGCGAGGCGGGGCAGCGCGCTACGCCTGGGCGGCAGCCGTCGTCCGAGCCGATGCTGCGGCGAGCTTGCAGCTGGCCAGCCGGGTCCCGGTGATGGCCATCGGTGGGTACAACGGGACCGACCCGAGCCCCACGCTGGCGCAGTTCAGGACAGCAGTGGCCCAGGACCGGATCCACTGGTTCGTCGGGTCGCCTCTGGTGGGGCGGCGGCACTCGGCTCACCAGATCCGGCGCGTCGCGGTACTGCGGCGTGAGGGCCAGCCGGCGTTCCTGGGGCCGGGCGGACTCGCCAGCGGTGGCAGCCAGACTGCCCTGCGCATCACGGCCTGGGTCGCCGCCCATTTCCGGGCCAGGGCAGTCGACGGGCTCACCATGTACGACCTCGCCGTGGATCCTCGGTTCAGCTCGCACCCGTCGACGGTCGTGACCGATTTCCGCTAGAAGCGGGGCGCTCGGTCGGACAGACTGGAGTGGTGGCTCTAGATGCGGAACTTTGCTATCGGGCAGTGAAAGGGCGTGACCGTCGCTTCGACGGGCTCTTCTACACCGCCGTACGCACGACCGGAATCTACTGTCGCCCGTCCTGCCCGGCGATCACGCCGCAGCGCCGCAACGTGTCGTTCTACACCTCCGCCGCGGCCGCCCAGGTCGCCGGGTTTCGCGCCTGCCGCCGGTGCCTTCCCGACGCGACCCCCGGCTCGCCGGACTGGGACGTAGCCGCCGACGCCGCGGGCCGGGCGATGCGGCTGGTCGCCGACGGTGTGGTGGAGCGGGACGGCGTCGACGGACTCGCACGGCGGCTCGGGTACTCCACCCGTCAGCTGAACAGGCTGGTGACCTCGGCGTACGGCGCCGGACCGCTGGCGCTCTCCCGGTCGCGTCGCGCGCAGACCGCGCGGGTGTTGGTCGAGACCAGCGCGATGTCGTTCTCGGACGTGGCGTTCGCGTCTGGCTTTGCGAGCATCCGACAGTTCAACGACACGATCCGCGAGGTGTACGCCGCCACGCCCAGCCAGCTGCGCGGCCGTCGAGGAGGGCCGGTCTCCTCCGGGACGATCAACACCCGGATCGCCGTACGGGAGCCGTTCTCGGGCTCGGATCTCCTTGCTTTCCTCGCTGCTCGTGCCGTGCCCGGGGTCGAAGCAGCCGGGAGCGGTTGGTACGAGCGGTCCCTGCGGCTGCCGCACGGATCCGGGGTACTCCGACTCGAGCCGGAGAGCGGTGGCCGGGGCTTCGTCGCTGGCGCGTTCACGCTGGCCGATGCTCGCGACCTGGCGCCGGCGATGGAGCGCACCCGGCGGCTCCTCGACGCCGACTGTGACCCGGTCCCGGTCTCGGCTGCACTAGCCGAGGATCCGGTCCTGCGGCCGCTGGTCGCGCGCCGGCCGGGCCTCCGCGTGCCCGGTCACGTCGACGGCGCCGAGGTGGCGGTCCGGGCTGTCCTCGGGCAGCAGGTGTCGGTAGCCGCGGCCCGCACGCTGGCCGCACGGCTGGTGACGTCGTACGGCGAACCCCTGGACCTGGCGGGCGAACACCGGGTGACTCGGCTGTTCCCCGACCACGCCGTCCTCGGCGGTCTCGACCAGGCGTCGCTGGCGATGCCGCGCTCTCGCGCGAAGGGTCTGCTCGCCCTGTGCCAGGCGCTCACCCAGGGCGACGTGGTGCTCGACCGCAGCGGCGACCGGACGCAGGTACGCCGGGCGCTGCTGGCAATCCCCGGCATCGGGCCGTGGACGGCCGACTACATCGCACTGCGCGCACTCGGCGACCCCGACGTGATCCTGGCGACCGACCTTGGCCTGCGGCAGGCGGCCGTGCGGCTCGGCATCGACGATCTTCGGACGGCAAGCGCCGCCTGGCGCCCGTGGCGTTCCTACGCACAGCTCCAGCTGTGGGCGTCGCTGGCGGACGAGAACCCGCACAAAGAAGGGACCTAACGTGAGTACGACGATGGCATCAGTGGAGAGGGCGACGATGTGGACGCTGCTGGACTCGCCGGTCGGTGAGCTGAGGGTGGTCGCGCGAGAGCTCGAGGGCACGTGCGCGATCGCGGCGATCGAGTTCGCACCGCATCGCGGACTGGCCGACGGCCGACCGGTCGGTGAGCGCGACGACGATCACCCACTGCTGAGTGCGGCTCGGGACCAGCTGACGGCGTACTTCGCCCGTGAGCTGCGGCACTTCGAGCTGCCGCTCGACCCGGCCGGCACGGACTTCCAGCGCAAGGTGTGGGGGCAGCTGGAGAGGATCGGGTACGGCGAGACCGCGTCGTACGGCGAGATCGCCCGGCGGCTCGGGATGACCAACGCCGCCTCACGTGCCGTGGGGCTGGCCAACGGTCGCAACCCGATCCCGATCGTGGTCCCCTGCCACCGGGTGATCGGCGCGGATGGGTCGCTCACTGGGTACGCCGGCGGCATCGAGCGCAAACAGACGCTGCTCGAGCTCGAGCAGGACGCGCTGTTCTAGCTGGTGCCCGGGCTTGGGCTTACTCGGCCGCGGCTCGGCGCAGCGACTCCGACAGCCGCTCGGCTCCGGCGAGTACGGCGGGGGCATGCATCCGGCCGGGCTGACGGGAGAGCCGCTCGAGTGGGCCGGAGACCGACACTGCCGCGATGATCTTGCCCGAGGGGGACCGGACTGGTGCCGAGACCGACGCCACGCCCTGCTCCCGCTCGCCGACCGACTGCGCCCAGCCGCGGCGCCGGATCCCGGCGAGCGCGGTCGCGGAGTAGGCGGCGTTCTGCAGGCCCCGATGCATCCGCTCG
>JALZBH010000054.1 GCA_030947625.1 Actinomycetota bacterium | reverse complement strand
GCGCCGTCCTCCTCGACCACCGGGACCAGGGAGAGCTTGCCCCGGTCGTCGATCTCACCGATCTGTACTTGGATCTTCTGGCCGACCGAGACCACGTCCTCGACCGCCTCGACCCGCCGGCCGCCGGCCAGGGCGCGCAGCTTGCTGATGTGCAGCAGCCCGTCCTTGCCGGGCATGAGCGAGACGAAGGCACCGAAGTTCGTCGTCTTGACCACGGTGCCGAGGTACCGCTCTCCCACCTCCGGCATGGTCGGGTTGGCGATCGCGTTGACCGCACCACGCGCTGCCTCAGCGGACTCGCCGTTGGTGGCCCCGATGTAGATGGTGCCGTCGTCCTCGATGCTCAGCTGGGCGCCGGTGTCGTCCTGGATCTGGTTGATCACCTTGCCCTTGGGGCCGATCACCTCACCGATCTTGTCGACCGGGATCTTGATCGTGATGATCCGTGGTGCGTTCAGCGACATCTCACCCGGCACCTCGATGGCCTCGGCCATCACCTCGAGGATCGTCATCCGCGCGTCCCGCGCCTGGGTCAACGCGCTTGCCAGCACCTCGGCGGGGATGCCGTCGAGCTTGGTGTCGAGCTGCAACGCAGTGACGAACTCCCGGGTGCCGGCGACCTTGAAGTCCATGTCGCCGAAGGCATCCTCGGCACCGAGGATGTCGGTCAGCGCGACGTACTGGGTCTCACCGTCAACCTCACCCGAGATCAGGCCCATCGCGATACCCGCGACGGAGGCCCGCAGGGGAACGCCGGCCTGGAGCAGGGACAGCGACGAAGCGCAGACCGAACCCATGGAGGTGGAGCCGTTGGACCCCATCGCCTCGGAGAGCTGGCGGATGGCGTACGGGAACTCCTCCCGGCTCGGCAGGACCGGCAGCAGGGCCCGGCGGGCGAGTGCTCCGTGCCCGACCTCACGCCGCTTGGGTGAACCCACCCGGCCGGTCTCACCGGTGGAGAACGGCGGGAAGACGTACTTGTGCATGTAGCGGCGCGCCTTCTCAGGGGACAGCGTGTCCAGCTTCTGCTCGAGGGTGAGCATGTTCAACGTAGTGACCCCCAGGATCTGGGTCTCGCCGCGCTCGAAAAGCGCCGAGCCGTGCACCCGGGGGATCACCCCGACCTCGGCGGACAGCGTCCGGATGTCAGAGAGGCCACGACCATCCATGCGGACCTTCTCGCGCAGCACGCGCTCGCGGACCAGGGACTTGGACAGCGCGCGGAACGCCGCCCCGATCTCCTTCTCGCGACTTTCGAACTGTGGACCGACCTGCTCGAGCACGGTGGCCTTGACCTCGTCGAGCTTGTCCTCGCGCTCCTGCTTGCCGCTGATCCTCAGCGCCCGAGCGGTCTGGTCGCGCACCGCGGTTTCGACAGCGGCGTAGACGTCGTCCTCGTAGTCGAGGAAGACCGGGAACTCCTGGACCGGCTTGGCGGCTTGCTTCGCCAGCTCCTGCTGGGCCTCGCAAAGCTGCCTGATGAAGGGCTTGGCCGCGTCGAGACCGCCCGCGACGACCTCCTCGGTCGGGGCCTGGGTGCCGGACTCGACCAGGTTCCAGGTCTGCTCGGTGGCCTCGGCCTCGACCATCATGATCGCGACGTCGCCGGTCTCGGTGACCCTTCCGGCCACGACCATGTCGAAGACCGCGCCCTCGAGCTGGCTGTGGGTCGGGAACGCCACCCAGCTGCCCTCGATCAGAGCAACGCGGACGCCACCGACCGGGCCGGAGAACGGCAGGCCGGAGAGCTGCGTGGAGAGCGAGGCGGCGTTGATCGCAAGTACGTCGTAGGGGTGGTCAGGGTCGAGTGCGAGCACGGTGATGACGACCTGGACCTCGTTGCGCAGACCCTTCTTGAAGGTCGGGCGCAGCGGACGGTCGATCAGCCGGCAGGTCAAGATGGCGTCCTCGCCCGGCCGGCCTTCACTGCGGAAGAACGAGCCCGGGATCTGGCCCACGGCGTACATGCGCTCTTCGACATCGATCGTGAGCGGGAAGAAGTCGAACTGTTCCTTGGGGTGCTTTCCGGCGGTGGTCGCCGAGAGCAGCATGGTGTCCTCGTCGAGGTAGGCGGTCACCGATCCGGCGGCCTGGCGGGCCAGCAGCCCGGTCTCGAACTTTACGGTGCGGGTGCCGAACTTGCCGTTGTCGATCACGGTTTCGACGGCCGTTACTACGGGTCCCTCGTTCAAAGGGTTTCCCTTTCTCTTCGCGGAGCGAGCCGCGAGGGCGCCTGATGGCTCAGTTCGGCGCGCGCAGTCGGCGCCGCAACGGCGCCGGTCGCTGGGGGCCGGAGATGGCCGGTCTTCGATCGAGGTTCGCGGTGCACATGGTGCCCGGCAGAGCCGAGACCAGCATTCCGAAAGCCACTACCGAGGACCGGTCCAGACGTCCGCGACCGCTCCTGGTTGGGTTTGCTTGTTCAGTTGTGGGTTTGACCCTAGCGCGGACGCGAGGGGTCAGCGGCGCAGGCCGAGCTTGAGCACGATCGCTCGATAACGCTCGATGTCGGTCTTCTCCAGGTAGTTCAGGAGGCGCCGACGCTGGCCGACCAGCAGCAGCAGACCACGACGGCTGTGGTGATCGTGCTTGTGCTGCTTGAGGTGGTCGGTCAGGTGAGAGATGCGGTGGCTGAGCAGCGCAATCTGGACCTCGGGCGAGCCCGTGTCGCCGTCGGTGGTGGCGTGCTCGGCAATGATCTTCTTCTTCGTCTGCGCGTCGGTTCCGATGGACACGTGGACTCCCTTCGAGGTCTGGCTGCGCGGCGCACCGGGCCTGTTCTCCCGGGCACTCTGGTTCCGCGGCCGATGCACGGCGGTAACGAGGTGGGTGTCGTCGCTGGAAAACCACTCCGGACAACCGAACCAGGTTAGCAGCGTTACCAGCCGATCGACCAATCGGCGGTCTCAGCGCGCGCTGGGCGGCTCCAGCCGGTAGCCGTGCGCCCGCAGCGTGGTGATCTGAGGGACCCGGGCGGGCGGCTCGGTGCGGTCGGCTGCCTCGGCGAGGCGCTGGCGGAGCGCGGCGATGTGTACGTCGAGGGTCTTCGTGGAGCCGAACCAGTTCTCATCCCAGACGTCGGCCATCAGGTCCTCCCGGCTCACTGCCACGCCTACATCGCTCATCAGCCTGGCAAGAAGGTCGAACTCCTTGCGTCGCAGCCGCAGCTCGACGCCGCCGACCGTCGTACGCCGTGCCCGACGGTCGAGGACCAGATCGCCGGCGGTCAGATCGGCCTCGGGCTCGCTGTCTGTGATGCCCGGCTCGGTACGCCGCAGATGAGCACGCACCCGCGCCAGCAGCTCGGTCATCCGGAACGGCTTGAACAGGTAGTCGTCGGCTCCGGACTCGAGACCCACGATCACGTCCATCTCGTGACGGCGGGCGGTGAGCATCACCACGATCGCATCGGGCTGCGTCCGCTTGAGGAAACGGCAGACATCGATTCCGTCGGCATCGGGCAGCCCGAGATCCAGCAGGACCAGCTCGAAGCGGGTGCGCGTGCCCTCCGTGACTGCGCTGGCGCCCGTCCGTTGCCAGGAGACCTCGTGGCCGTGGGCCAGTAGTGCGGTCTCGAGTGCTCGGCCGATCTCCTCGTCGTCCTCGACGACCAGAAGCCTTGCCACGCACACGAGCCTACGACGTGCTCAGAACTCTCGTAGGTAGTCACCTGCGTGGCGCCGGACGTTGCCGACGACGAGCGCGGTCGCCGCCCCGATCGCCACCAGCACTGTTGCCAGCACCGCCAGCAGATAGGTCCAGGGCACCGTCAGGCCCGTGGGCGGTGGGTCGAAGACACCGGTGAGCACCTTGACCAGGAGGTAGGACAACGCCCAGCCGGTCAAGGCTCCGCACACCGTTCCGGCGATCGCAATGAACAGCGGCTCGCCGAGATTGAGCGCCCGGACCTGGCGCCGGCTGGCGCCGACGACGGTCGCAACGGCAGTGCTCCTGCGCCTTTCGTTGAGGCCGAGCCCCATGACCAGTCCTCCCGCGGCCACCGCGATCACCAGCGCGAACGCAAGTTCGAGCCGAGTCAGCCCGGACAGGTCCACGGCGGTCAGGCTCGACCCGACCAGCCCGCGAGCATCGCTGATCGTGCCGACGTGGGCGGAGGTGCCCACCAGCTGCTGGACCCGCTGAGCGGTGGGCCTGACGTTCGTCCCTCCCGTGCTGACCAAGAACGTCCCGACCGCTGCGTTGTGGGTCTGGCTGGCGACGTACGCCGCGTTGCCCACGAAGAAGCTGTCCTTGGGGGCGGTCGGGAACTCGTTGACGATCCCTACGTAGTGGAACGTGATCGGAACGTACCTGTGCGTCACGCTGTCCTGGAGACGTAGCCGCAGCTGGTCACCCGGTGAGAGCTGGTAGTCGTTCACCGTCTCGGCGCTGACGAGCACCCCGTCCGGTCGGCCGCCCAGCCGGGCCATCATGGCTTTCGCACTACCGCCCTGGAAGTAGGCGTCCTGCAACGTCGTGGCCCTGGTGATGGACTTCGGGTTGATACCGAAGAAGTCCTGCAGGTCCGCCCCGACGTACGCGAACCGGTGCTGGAGAGGCTCTACGGCCCGGACACCGGGAACGGCTGCCAGGGGACCGGCCGCCGTCGGCGCTACCCGCGTGCCCGGCGACTCTGTGACCGTGACATCGGCGCCGTTGGTCAGCTGCGCGTCCGCCTCTGCCTGGTGCTTGTAGGTGGAGTTGAACGTCGCCGTCGACATCGCGAATGCCAACGCCAGGCCCACCAGCACCGCGGACAGGGCGATGGGACGGCGCTGCCGCGACATCATCGCGGCCACCGTGGTGGACAGGTTGGCCGTAGCCGGGCGCAGCAGCCGTCCCAGCAGCCGGCGACCCGGACCGAGCAGCAGGTCGGTCAGCCGCCAGCCGAGAAGTGCGGCCCCGATCCAGGCAAGGCCCGGCGCCAGAAACGCCCAGTAGCTCACCGAGAGCGTCGGCACGCCTTCCGGCGCCAGAACCAGGTTGTACTTGTTTGCGCCCGCGGCCCGGAAGATCACTACCGCAAGCACGATGGCCACCAGATCCAACCCCCACGACAACCACCGCGGCCGGGTGGCTTCCGCCCGGGGCGGTCGGGGATGGAACAGCTCTCGACGGGCGGGAACAACCACCACCGCCACAACGATCAGCAGCCCCAGCAACAGTGAGGCGCCGGTCCAGAACAGCGTCGATCCCGCAGAGGCTCCGAAGCCCGCGGACCCGAAGAACACGCGGCCGATGAGGGAGGCAGCCAACAACCCCAGGAGGCCGCCCCCCACAGCAGTGACCAGGCCCTCGACGAGTACGAGCCGGAACAGCTGGATGGTCGTACTGCCCCTGGCCTTGAGCAGCGCCTGCTCCCGACGTCTCCTGGCCGCGCCCGCCTGGGTGATCGCCGCCGTCAGTGCGGCGGCTAGCGCCGCACCCGGAACGGCGAGGAACAAGAAGAGGATCTGGGAGTACAACGCGTCCCCGCGGGCCGCATCGAGCACTGCACCGAGGTTGTCGCCGACCACGCCGGCCCCCGAGGTGGCCACCTCGAGGTTCTTCGCGGCTCCCAGGGAGCTCACGAAGGCAGCAGCCGGGTCGGGCGGCAGCGCATGCGTTCTCCGGACGTGGATCTGTGTTGTCACGAGATTCGGTTGCCGTCTCGCCAGGGCCGAGAAGTCGCGCGCGAACTGCGAGCTCGGCATGAGCATCACGTTGTCCGGGGGTGCCACCAGCTGGCTCTGGGGCGGAGCGCCCACGCGTTGGAACAGCGAGTCGGCCTGGGGCAGCTCGACGACACCCGAGACGACCGTCGTGAATGGGTGCATGCCGGGCCGGCTGACCTGCACCTTGTCCCCCGGCGAAACCCGCAGGTTCGCCGCCGTCTGTTGCGCGACCAGTACGCCGTTCAGCGAGCCGGCCAGCAGCCGGATCGACTTCGGGAACGTGCTTGCATAGCCGGGCGGGAGGCCGAGCACCTTCCCGGCACCCGAGTTCTGGGTGGTTCCGCCCGTCAAGGCCCGGAACCCGGGCACGTCGGCGAAGCCCACGGGCAGCGCCGCGACAGTGCCCGGCGCCGCGCGTACTGCGTGCAGCACCTGTCCGACCCCACCACCGGCGCCGGGACGCACCGCGACCTGCCAGTCCACCGCCACGCCGCTGGTCGCCCGGGTGGTCATCGTCGCCTTCGAGGAGGTGAGAAAGCTGCCCAGGCTCGCCAGCAGTGAGACCGCAACGGCAACGCCGAAAGCCGCCGCCAGTAACCTCCCCGCACGCCGTCGCAGCAGTCCGGTGAGCCAGATCCGAATCATCGGGCAGTCTCCAAGGTGTCGAGAGAGGTCTGCAGGTTGCCGTCGCGCATGCGCCAGCGGTCGGGCAGCAACTCGGTGATGTGGGCGTCGTGGGTGGTGACCACCAAGCCGGCCCCGATCTCGTCCGCAGCCCTCACCAGGACCTCGATGACCTGACGTGCCGACTTCTGGTCCAGCCGCCCGGTGGGCTCGTCGGCGAGGATCAGTACCGGCTGCATGGTCAGCACTCGTGCCACCGCCACGCGTTGGGCTTGTCCGCCGGAGAGCTCGTCGGGGAGCTGGTTGGCCACGCCCTCGATCCCGAGCCGGTTCATCGCCGCCAGAGACAGCCGGTGCGCCTCGTCGGGCGCGACGTCGCGCAGCACCAGCGGCAGTCCGACGTTCTCGGCCGCGGTCAGCGTGGGGATCAGGCTCTGGTTCTGGAACACGACTCCCACACTTGCCGGATCGACGTCCGGGGGACGCTCCAGTCCGGGCCAGGTGATCTCCCCCTTGCTGGGTCGGTCCAGCCCGGCGATGAGGTGCAGCAGCGTCGACTTCCCCGATCCGGAGGGACCAGTGATGGCGACTCGCGCATCTCGGTCCGCCGTACAGGTGACGTCGTGGACGGCGACCACGGCCCGGTTGCCGGAGCCGAAGGTGCGGGAGACGCGTGAACAGGAGAACAATGGCTCGCTCATCAGGCCAGGGCCCCGTCCTCGAGAGTCAGCACCCGGTCCGCGGCACGCCGTACGACGGGACTATGGCTGGCGATCAGGACTGCGCAGCCGCGGTCGGCTCGAGCCCGGAACAGGGCCAGGAGGCGCGCCTCGGTGGCCTCGTCGAGCTCACCCGTGGGCTCGTCGGCCAGCAGGACGGCGGGGTCGTTCGCCAACGCCACGGCGAGGCCTGCCCGGGCTGACTCACCCCCGGAGAGCTGAGCGGGATAGGAGTGTCTGCGCTCTCGGATGCCGAGGTCCCCCAAGATGTCGAGAGCATCGGCGTGCGCTCGATGGGAGAGCTTCTGGGCGAGGCGGACGTTGGCCTGCAAGGTGAGGTGCTCGAAAAGGTTGTGGTTCTGCCCGACCAGGCCGATGTGGTCGGCCCGGAGCCGGGCCCTGGCGGCCTCGGACCGGTTGGACATGCGGTGTCCGGCGACCCAGGCGGTGCCACCGGAGGGTTCGTCGAGCCCGGTCAGGCAGTTCATCAGCGTGGACTTGCCAGACCCGGACGGACCGACCACTGCCACCATCTCGCCGGCAGCCAGCTCGAGCGTGACCCCCTGCAGGGCCAGGGTCTCCTCGTCTCCGGCGCGGAAGAACCGATATAGGCTGGCCGCTCTCAGCACCGGGCTCATTTCGCGCCCCAGCGCAAGGAGTTGCTGATCTTGCGCCACGGGTCGACGTTGTCGGCGTTCTTCGGCCCCGTCAGCGTCAGGACGGCGACCTGTCCTGCGTGGGCGAGCTCGTACCGCTCCGAGGCGTCGCGAACCACCTTGCCCGTGACCGAGTCGGCTGCCGAGTCGTGCAGGTAGGTGAGCCGCACCATGCGCCCGTGCTGGCGCTGGACCCAGCTGACCTGACCGGGCTGGAACTTCGCCACGCTGGCGCGTAGCGCCGGTAGCACCGACTGCGAGACCGAGCTCGGAGTCAAGGCTCCGGTGAGCTTGACCACCTGGATGCTGACCGAGTTGTAGTGGTCGCTGAACGTGACCACTCCTGCCTTGGTGGAGCTGCCCCACCCGGCCGGGACCTTGAGGTGGACTGTGGTCCCCGGGACCCTGAACAGGGTGTAGGGCTGCGTGTCGGGAATGTCACCGGGTGGTCTGAACTCGGTGGCGGCTGAGGTGGGTGATGTCGTCTTGGTCTGGTTACCGGCGGCCGTGCCACTGGTGCCGCCGGTTCCGCCACAGGCGGTGAGCGCAACCAGTAACCCAACCACCAACAGTGCCCCGGCACCGGTCGCTTGCTTGGCACTCGCGATCATGATGGTCTCCTCCGGTGCTGTCGCCGAGCTGGTCGTTCCCACGTTAGGAACCGTGCGGCCAGCGCCGGGGAAGCAGAAGGCAAGCGGAGGGCAAGAACCGGCACGAGGAGTCCAGGATGCGCAAGCGGATCCTTGGGGTGTCGATCTCGGCTGTCCTGCTGGCGGTCACGGTGCTGGGGATCCCGGCGGCCATCGCCACCGCCCGGATCGTCACGTCCGACCACCGGGCTGCGCTCCAGCGTGCCGCTCTCCGGGCCGCGGTCGAGGTGTCTCCCACGTACCTCGCAGGGGACCCGGTCGAGCTTCATGCACACGATCCCGGTGTGTCGATCGCGGTCTACGACGTAAACGGGGTCCGGTTCTCAGGTTCGGGGCCGGCAACCCTCGACCAGTTTGCACAGGACTCCCTTCGCGGCTCGACGGTGTCGACCACGGCCAACGGGAAGTTCGTCGAAACCGTGCCGGTGAGCACCCGCGAGCGGGTGATCGCCGTCGTCAGGGCCGCATCGCCGCAGTCCGGCGTCCGCCTCCAGATCCTCACGTGGTGGCTCGTCCTGGTTGCGGGCGGTACGGTCGCAGCACTGTGCGCCGTGGCTCTCGCGGCCCGTCAGAGCCGGCGGCTTGCCGCACCGCTGACGGAGCTCTCGGCCGCCGCGACCGCGCTGGGCGGCGGAGACTTCACGACGCGGGTCGAGGCAAGCGGCGTGCCGGAGATGGATGAGGTCGCCGCTGCCTTGCAACGCACGTCGGCACGGCTGGCCGGGATGATCGAGCGGGAACGGTCCTTCAACGCCCACGCCTCGCACCAGCTGCGCACGCCGCTGACCCGGCTGCAGCTCGAGCTCGAGGCCGGCCAGTCAGGCGACGAGGCAGAACTGCGGCGGGCCACCTCGGCGGCGATGGGCGTCGCGGACCAGCTGTCCCAGACGATCGACGACGTTCTGCACTCGACCCGGGCGGCGGCCAGCGCAGAGACCTTCGAGCTCGACGAGCTGCTCGACGAATGTGTCCGCCGATGGCAGCCCGTGCTTGCCGCTACCGGCCGTCCGTTGCGCCTCGAGCTCGGCCCCTCGCTGCACCTCGGCGCCGGTCGGGCCGCCGTCAGGCAGATCTTGCATGTGCTGCTCGACAACGCCTCCAGACACGGCTCCGGCGTGGTCACGTTGCGCTCCCGCGAGAGCCACGGCGCGGCCGCGATCGACGTCTCTGATGAGGGAAACGTTGCGCCGATCAGGCTCTCGGGCCATGACGGACTAGGTCTGGCGATGGCGGCCGCTCTTGCTTTCGCCCAGGACGGCAGGCTGCTCGTGGAGCAACCGCCCCAGGGCACCAGGTTCACGGTGCTGCTCCCGATGGCCGACTAGCTGACCCGCTTGGTCCGGGCGCCTTCGCGGCTCACTCGGTCGAAGGCAACGCGTCGAGCCGCGTGCTCATCTGGTCGACGGTGTTGCGGGCCAGCATCGGAAGGTAGAGCGCGACGAACGGGGCGAACAGCCGCGCCACGCCGCTGAAGCTGAACACCGCTTCGTAGGTGATCTCGCTTCCGGTGCCGCTGGCCCGGAGCGTCAGGTGGTCGTGGCCGTCGAACTGGTCGTTGGTGCCGTGGAAGTGGATGCGCGACGGCTCCTGCAGCTCCTCGGCGACGTACTCGAGAGTCGTGGTGCGCCCCAAGAAGCTGCTGACGTTGCGGTAACGCGTGCCGACACCGCCCTCTCCGTCGATGCGCGAGCACTCCTTGGTGCCGGGGTCCCACTCCTCGGCATTGGTGAAGTCAGCAAGGTACGCGTAGGCCGTCTCGGGTGGGGCGGTCGTGGTGAAGGTACGGCGGACGCTTGGCTTCATCTGGTGAACCTACGCCCCGAGCAGGACATGAGCTTGGGCGACGTCGTCCTTCATGGCAGCAACGAGCTCGTCGACCGAGTCGAAGCGGGACATCGGGCGGATCCGGTGGGCGAACGAGATCTCGACCGGTATGTCGTACAGCTCGAGGTCGGTCCGGTCGAGCGCGTAGGCCTCCACCCGGCGGTCACGTTCGCCGGCGAAGGTGGGGTTGGTGCCTACGCTGATCGCGGCCGGCATCGGCGCCGCGGCGGGTGCGTCCGCATCGTCGAGCCGGCGCAGCCAGCCGGCGTACACGCCGTCGGCAGGGGTCGCCACGCCACCCGGAGAGACGTTCGCGGTGGGAAAGCCGAGCTGGTGACCCCGGCGCTCACCCCGAACGACCACACCGGAGACGGCGTAGGGACGGCCGAGCGCCTGTGCGGCACCTTCGACGTCGCCCTCGCCCAAGCAGGTTCGCACGTACGTGGACGACCACACCTGCGGGCCACCTTCGAGCGCAACCCCTTCGACGCGGAAGCCGTACCGCTCGCCTGCCGAGGTCAGCGTCGCAACATCACCGGCGGCCTTGGCTCCGAAGCGGAAGTTCGCCCCGACCACGACCGCACTCGAGTGGAGGGTCTCCACCAGCACCCGCTCGACGAACTCCTCCGGCGACCACGAGGCGATCTCGCGGGAGAACGGCAGCACGAGTACGTCGTCGGCGCCGGCCTGGTGGAGCAGCCGGCTGCGCTGGTCGATGTTCGTGAGCGCACGTGGGGCGTGCTCGGGCCGAAGCACGGCCATCGGATGGGGGTCGAAGGTGACCACGACCAGCCGCGCTCTCTCGGTTTCGGCGATTGCCCGGGCACTGTCCAGCACCTGCCGGTGACCAAGGTGTACGCCGTCGAAGTTGCCGATCACCACGACACTTCGCCCCAGTCCGACCGGGACCGACTCCATCGAGCGCCAGATGTGCACGCGCGGCAGCCTACTGACGCAGCTCTCAGCAGAACACGGCGACCGCGCGGGCCACCGTGCCCGCCCGCTCGTAGAGGGCCAGGAACTCTCCGCCTGGAGCGAACACCGCGACCGGTCCCGGATCTTCGAGACCCAACGCGAGCGGCCGACCGAAGCGGACGTCCGCCGCCTGCTGATCGTCGAGGGGATACGCCGGGAAGTGTGCTCGGGCGCCATCTCCCAGCGGGACAATCACGAGCTCGTCGGCCAGCTGTGGCAGCGTCCTGGCCTGGTCGAGCCCAATCCGGCCGACCGATGTACGGCGCAACGCGGTGAGGTGCCCGCCCACACCGAGGACCGCGCCGACGTCGCGGGCCAGTGCGCGGACATAGGTCCCCGAGGAGCAGCGGATGGACACGTCGACATCGAGCAGCTCCCCTTCGCGGCGGACGCCGTGGACCTCGATGGTCTCGATGCGGACCGGTCGAGGCGCGAGCACGACCGCCTCCCCGGCTCGGACCCGCTCATGGGCTCGCCGACCGGCCACCTTGATCGCCGAGACCGACGAGGGCACCTGATCGATGTCGCCGACGAACCCCCCGAGCACCTCTCGCACGGTCACCGGCTGGGTTGCCGAGGCGGACGTGGTGCTCAGAACCATCCCCTCGGCATCGTCGGTGGTCGTCGCCTCTCCCAGCCGGATAGTGGCGTCGTACGACTTCTCCGCGAGCGCGAGGTGGCCGAGCAGCCTGGTCGCCTTGCCGACTCCGAGGACCAGCACACCCGTCGCCATCGGGTCCAGCGTCCCGGCATGACCGACCTTGGGCGTACCGGCCAGCCGACGGACGCGCGCCACGACGTCGTGCGAGGTCAGGCCGGCCGGCTTGTCGACGACGACCAGGCCGGACTCGGTCATACCTCCGGGTCGTCCTCGTGAGGCTTGCGGTACGGGTCGGGCTCCCCGGCGTACGCCGCGCCCGACGTAGACGCGGCCGCGGCCGCGTCGGACTCGCGGACGCGCTCGAGAAGGTCATCAATGTGGCGGGCATCGGCCGGCAGCGCATCGTGGATGAACTCCAGTGTCGGCACGTGCCGCATGCCTAGCTGCTTGCCCACCTCGGACCGGATCAGCCCCTTGGCGGACTCGAGCGCCACCTCAGATCCCGCCAGGTCGGCCTCCTCGCCGAGCACGGTGTAGAACACCGACGCCTGCTGGGTGTCGCCGGAGACCCGGACGTCGGTCACCGTGACGAAGCCGAGCCGGGGATCCTTGACCCGTCGCTCGAGCATCTCCGCCACGACGACCTTGATCCGGTCCGCAATCTTGCGAACTCGTGGGTTGCTCATCAGGCCCGCGGGATCTCCTTCAGCTCGAACGCCTCGACCACATCGCCCTGCTTGATGTCGTTGAACCCGCGCAGCACCAGACCGCACTCGAAGCCCTCACGGGCCTCGGTCACGTCGTCCT
>JALZBH010000053.1 GCA_030947625.1 Actinomycetota bacterium | reverse complement strand
CTGGTGACCACAAACCCGCTGACGCCGACCTGGAACATCTTGCGCCGGCCGTGGTCGTCTCCGAGTCGACCCGCGAGCACCGGCACCAAGCCGAACGCAAGCGTGTAGCCGCTCACTACCCACTGGAGCTGGGACGGGCCGGCGTGGGTGGCGGTGCTGATGGACGGCAGCGCCACGTTGGTCACGCTGACGTCGAGCAAGGTCATGAAGAGCGCGCTGCAACACACCACCAGCGCGACCCAGCGATCGCGGTCAGCGGAGGTCACCGCTGCAGGCTAGCGACGCCCTCCCAGACCCCCCGTCTGGCACTCCCGCCAGCAGAGTGCTAGTTTCGGACTTGGCACTCTCCACCTGAGGGTGCCAGCGCAGGCGAGCGACGTACGACCCCGCGACGGCGTACGACCAACGCAGGCGCCCAACGTGCACATTCCCAACCAAGGCAAGAAAGTGGAGGTCGACAAGGTGTCGGTCAACATCAAGCCCCTCGAGGACCGGATCGTCGTCAGGCCCCTCGACGTCGAGCAGACCACGGCGTCCGGTCTGGTCATCCCCGACACGGCCAAGGAGAAGCCCCAGGAGGGTGAGGTCCTTGCGATCGGTCCCGGCCGGGTCGACGACAACGGCCAGCGAGTCCCGCTCGATGTGAGCGTGGGCGACAAGGTCATCTACAGCAAGTACGGCGGCACCGAGGTCAAGTACTCCGGCGAGGAGCTCCTGATCCTCTCGGCGCGTGACGTCCTCGCAGTCATCGCCTGACCATCTCCTCGGTCGTGTGCTCAGCGGGGGCTTCGGCGCCCGGCTGAGCACACGACTGAGTTCTTCTAGGAGGCACGGATGCCCAAGATCTTGGAGTTCGACGAGGACGCCCGTCGGGCACTCGAGCGCGGCGTTGACGCTCTCGCCAACGCAGTCAAGGTGACGCTGGGCCCCAAGGGCCGCTACGTCGTCCTGGACAAGAAGTGGGGCGCCCCCACCATCACCAACGACGGGGTGACCGTGGCGCGGGAGATCGAGCTGGACGACCCGTTCGAGAACCTCGGCGCACAGCTCACCAAGGAAGTTGCCACCAAGACCAACGATGTCGCTGGTGACGGTACGACGACCGCGACCGTGCTTGCCCAGGCGATGGTGCACCAGGGTTTGCGTGCCGTGGCCGCCGGGACCAACCCGATGGGCCTCAAGCGTGGCGTCGACCAGGCCGCTGAGGCGGTCTCCAAGGCGCTTGCCGAGGCGGCCCGCGATGTGGACGACAAGGCCGACATGGCCGCCGTCGCTACGGTATCCAGCCGCGACGAGCACATCGGCGAGCTGCTCGCCCAGGCCTTCGACAAGGTCGGCAAGGACGGCGTGATCACCGTCGAGGAGTCGCCCACGATGGGCACGGAGCTGGAGTTCACCGAGGGAATGCAGTTCGACAAGGGCTATCTCTCGCCGTACTTCGTCACCGACCCCGAGTCGATGGAGACGGTGCTCGACGAGCCTTACGTGCTGCTGCACCAGGGCAAGATCTCGGCGATCGCCGAGCTGCTGCCGCTGCTCGAGAAGGTCATCTCCGCTGGCAAGCCGCTGTTCATCCTCGCCGAAGACGTGGAGGGGGAGGCGCTCTCGACGCTGGTGGTCAACAAGATCCGCGGCACCTTCAACGCCGCCGCGGTCAAGGCCCCGGCGTTCGGCGACCGGCGCAAGGCGATGATGCAGGACATCGCGACCCTCACCGGTGCCCAGGTGGTCGCGCCCGAGGTGGGGCTCAAGCTCGACCAGGTCGGGCTCGAGGTGCTGGGCACCGCCCGGCGGGTGGTGATCACCAAGGACGACACCACGATCATCGAGGGCGGCGGCGACGCCGGCGCCGTCTCGGGCCGGGTCGCACAGATCAAGGCCGAGATCGAGTCGACCGACTCCGACTGGGACCGGGAGAAGCTGCAGGAGCGGCTGGCCAAGCTGGCCGGTGGCGTCTGTGTGGTCAAGGTCGGTGCGGCGACCGAGGTCGAGCTGAAGGAGAAGAAGCACCGCATCGAGGACGCCGTGTCCGCGACGCGTGCGGCAATCGAGGAGGGCATCGTTCCCGGCGGGGGCTCGGCACTCGTGCATGCGGCCTCGGCGCTGGACGGCGACCTGGGTCTGAGCAACGACGAGGCGGTCGGCGTACGCGTGGTGCGCAAGGCGCTCGACGAGCCGATGCGCTGGATTGCCGAGAACGGCGGCTACGAGGGGTACGTCGTGGTCGCCAAGGTCCGAGAGCTCGGCATCGGCAACGGCTTCAACGCCGAGTCGGGGAAGTACGGCGACCTCCTCGGCCAGGGAATTCTCGACCCGGTCAAGGTGACCCGCTCGGCACTGACCAACGCGGCCTCCATCGCCGGCATGTTGTTGACGACCGAGACGCTGATCGTGGACAAGCCCGAGGAAGAGCAACCCGCCGCGGCCGGTCACGGCCACGGCCACTGACGCCAGCTCGGGCAGGCTTCACCGGTAGGGGAGCCTGCCCGAGTCAGTCAGACCAACCTCACCCCGCCCGGTGCCGGTCGGCCACCTTCGTGCGCAATGTGAGGCCGTTTCCAGGCGAGCTGGGGTCGGGGCGCACCGATCCGCCGGCGGGGTCCAGGGTGCCCTCGAAGAACATCGACTCGATCCGCACATGGTCGTGGAACCACTCCAGGTGGCGAGCGTTCCCGACTGCGGCTGCCACGTGCGCGTGGAGGAGCGGGGCGCAATGTCCAGAGATCTCCAGACCATGGGCGGCCGCAACGGCGGCGACTCGCAACCACTCGGTGATGCCTCCGCGTCGGGGTCACGTCGGCCTGAAGACAGTCCACCGCGCCGGCCTCGCACATCCGGCGGAAGTAGAAGAGGTCGAACCCGTACTCGCCCGCGGCGACGTCGCAGCTGACGAGATCGCGCACCTCGCCCAGACCCGCCAGGTCGTCGGAGGACACCGGCTCCTCGAACCACCGGATGTCGAGCTCCTCGACCTCGGACATGACCCGGACTGCCTGCTTGCGCTGGTAGCCACCGTTGGCATCGACGTACAGCTCGACGTCCTCACCGACGATGCTGCGCGCCTGGCGCATGCTGAGTCTCTACAAGGGCTGTTGCGCCTACGCAACTGGTGGCCGATACCCGGTTGATGGCGTCCCCACGGCCCCGCGCCCAGCCCGGCGGCATTGCCTCCGAGCAGGTCGAGGCGATGATGAGAGCAGCCGCGGCCCTCGTCGGGCTCACCGCCAGGTCGGTCACCCAGGTCGAGGACGAGGTCTCGCTGGCGCAGCTGCGGGTGCTCGTTCTGGTTGCCAGCAGGGGACCGCTCAACCTCGGGTCGCTGGCTCGGGCGATGGGTGTCCATCCGTCCAACGCATCGCGTGCCTGCGACCGGCTGGTGGCCTCGGGGCTGCTGACGCGTAGCGAGTCGGCCGAGGACCGCCGACATCTGGTGCTCGAGCTCACCGACGAGGGGCGAAAGCTGATCGTAACGGTGACCGAGGTCCGGCGTACCGACCTGATCCGACTGCTCGAACGGCTGCCCACCAAACAACGCCCTGCGGTGGTGGCCGCAATGCAGGCATTCGCCGACGCCGCGGGCGAGTCCTCCACCGAGAACGCCTGGCGGCTGGGCTGGCCCAGCGGTCCCGAGACCTCCCCTGAGACTCCTGCCTAGCCGTGGCGCCGGAGTGCTTGACAGGCGCCGGCGAGGACGAAGACCGTCGCCACGCCGGCACTGGCCAGCGCAGCGCGACGATACTCGTGGTCGACTCTCGCCAGCGCCAGCATGCTCGCGGCATGGAGTGCGTCGGCTCCGACGCCGATCGTGAGCACCGTGGTGCTGGGGCGGGCCAGCGTGAGGCCGGCCTGCACGAGATGTCTGAAACCCAGCACCCGGGCCACCCCGCGGCTCCGGGAGTCAAGAGGAAGGCCGAACAGTCCCTGCGCCACGGTGTCCGGAGCAACCAGCTCAGCGGCTCCCCAGCCGGCTCGCACCAACGCCAGCACAGTCATCGCGAGATCCGGCGTGCGGCCGCCGTGGCCGCGAGGACCAACGCCCCCGCGCCGGCGGCCAAGGTGCCGTGGTGATGGGACGCCCATATCTGGACGCTGCGGTCGGTGGAGCGGGAACCGAAGCTGCCATGGGCGGTGTAGTCGTGCCCGTGGGGACCGTCCGCCGGCTCCCATAGGTTCGTGGGCTGGTCGGGAGGAAGTGGCCGGTCCACCTGCTGGGAGGAGAACCCGGTCTTGGCGAGGTAGCGGTCCAGCAAACCGGGTGCGACGGCGTTGGCAGCCAGGGTGCCCATGGTGCTGCCCCCGATCCAGTACTCCCGTCGCCTCGGGTGGTCGGCGGCGAACAGCACTCCCTTGGCGATGAGCTCCGGCTGGTAGATCGGCGGCACCGGCTGAGCCGGCTTGGGCAACCGCGACAGCACCCAGTCGAACTGGGGCGTGTTCACCGCGGGCAGCTGGACCATCGTCACCCGCACCTTGCTCTTGTCGTGCAGCAGCTCGCACCTCAACGCCTCGTGGAAACCCTGGATGGCGTGCTTGGCTCCGCAGTACGCGGTCTGCAACGGGATGCCACGGTAGGCCAGTGCGGAACCCACGTGGACGATGGTGCCCTGGTCGCGGGGCCGCATCCGCTTCAGGGCCGCCATGGTCCCGTACACGTACCCGAGATAGCTGACCTCGGTGACTCGCTTGTACTCCGCAGCCTCGATGTTCTTGAACTCGGAGAAGATCGAGGTGAAGGCCACGTTGACCCAGACGTCGATGGGGCCGAGCTCGTCCTCGGCCCGGGCGGCCGCGGCCTCAACCTGGTCGGGGTCGGCTACGTCGGTGGGGATCGCCAGAGCCTGACCACCGGTGGCGTGGATGTCCTGGACTGCGCCGGCCAGGCCGGCCTCGCCGCGCGCGACCAGAGCCACCTTGGCGCCACGGGCGCCGAACGCTTGCGCCGTCGCCCGGCCGACCCCGCCGCTGGCGCCGGTGACTACCACGACCTGATCTCGATCGGACTTGCGCACGCTGACCTCCGGGTTGTTGGGTTCGTCTGGCGACACGTCGGCCCGCTCCCCAACCGCCAGCCGGGTCGCCGATGGACCTAGACTAGAGGCCCGCCGAAGCATGGAAAGGGCCCATGACGCAGCCGTACGACGCCCGCCCCCCGGCCGAGGTGCCCGACAAGTTCGCACCGCTTGGCCTGACCTACGACGACGTCTTGTTGCTGCCCGGCGAGACCGACATGGTGCCGGCTGACATCGACACCAGCACCCGGCTCACCCGGACGATCTCGGTGAAGGTACCCCTGGTCAGCGCCGCCATGGACACCGTGACCGAGTCCAGGATGGCGATCGCCATGGCCCGCGAGGGTGGGTTGGGCGTGCTGCATCGCAACCTCTCGATCGCCGACCAAGCGATGCAGGTCGACCTGGTCAAGCGCACTCAGACCGGGATCATCTCCAACCCGGTGACGATCGGACCGGATGCGACCCTTGAGGACCTGGACCACAAGTGCGGCGAGTACCGCGTCTCCGGTCTCCCGGTCGTCGGCTTCGACAACCGGCTGCTCGGCATCATCACCAACCGCGATCTGCGCTTCACCCCGGTCGCGGAGTGGGCCAGCACCAAGGTCGACGAGGTGATGACCCCGATGCCGCTGGTCACCGGGCCCATGGGGATCTCGCGAGCCGACGCAACCACGCTGCTCCGCCAGCACAAGCGCGAGCGGCTGCCGCTCATCGACGACGAGGGACGCCTTGGCGGTCTGATCACGGTCAAGGACTTCGTGAAGTCCGAGCAGCACCCCCATGCCTCGAAGGACGACCAGGGCCGGCTGCTCGTCGGTGCCGCCATCGGCTACTTCGGGGACGCGTGGGAACGGGCCACCACGCTGGTCGAGGCCGGCGTCGACGTACTGGTTGCGGACACTGCCCATGGCCATGTGCGGCTGCTGCTCGACATGGTGAGGCGGCTGAAGTCCGACGGCGCCACCCGGCATGTCCAGCTGATCGGCGGCAACGTCGCCACTCGGGCCGGCGCCCAGGCGTTCGTGGACGCCGGGGCCGATGCGATCAAGGTGGGCGTGGGTCCGGGAGCAACGTGTACGACGCGCCTGGTAACCGGTGTCGGCGTACCTCAGGTCACTGCTGTCTATGAGGCGGCCCTGGCGGCTCGGCCAGCCGGCGTACCGGTGATCGCCGACGGCGGTCTGCAGCATTCAGGAGACATCGCCAAGGCCATCGCTGCCGGTGCCGACACCGTCATGAACGGGTCGCTGCTCGCGGGCTGCGAGGAGAGCCCGGGTGAGCTGGTGTTCGTCAACGGCAAGCAGTACAAGTCCTACCGCGGCATGGGCTCGCTCGGGGCCATGTCCAGTCGTGGACGCAAGTCCTACTCCAGAGACCGGTACTTCCAGGCGGAGGTGACCAGCGACGACAAGCTGGTGCCCGAGGGGGTCGAGGGTCAGGTGGCCTACCGCGGGCCGCTGGCCGCGGTGGCGCATCAGCTCGTGGGCGGGCTCAACCAGTCGATGTTCTACGTCGGTGCGCGCACGATCCCCGAGCTGCAGGAGAAGGGCAGGTTCGTGCGGATCACCTCGGCCAGCTTGAAGGAGAGTCATCCGCACGACATGCAGATGACGGTCGAGGCGCCCAACTACACCGGCCGGTGAGTTGCCGCGGGTGACCGGGTCTGTCGAGGTCCGGCAGTTCGCGGAGTCCGACTGGCCCGAGTTCCTGCCGATCCTGCAGGAGGTCGTCCGTGCCGGCGAGACCTACGCGATCGGGCCAGACCTGGACGAGGAGGGTGCCCGCGCCTTCTGGTCCGACGCTCATCTTGTGGCAGCGACACAGGACGGTCTGTTGCTGGGCAGCGCCAAGATGGGCCCGAACCGACCGGCGCAGGGCGCCCATGTCGGCACGGCTTCGTTCATGGTCTCCGCGGCCGCCCGGGGCCGGGGAGTCGGCCGGGCGTTGGCGGAGTACGTCGTCGACTGGCATCGAGCGAATGGGTTCCGGGCGATCCAGTTCAATGCCGTGGTCGAGACCAACGTCGCCGCCGTACGCCTTTGGCAGTCGCTCGGGTTCACGATCGTCGGCACCGTCCCCGAAGCTTTCCGCCGTCCCGACGGCTCGTACGTCGGCCTGCACGTGATGCACCTGTCGCTGGTTCAGGCATCTCCAGGGACGGACGAGGACCCCGATAGGCTCCGAGCATGCAAGAGATCGAGATAGGCCGGGCCAAGCGAGGTCGGCGGGCCTACTCCTTCGACGACATCGCCATCGTGCCCTCACGGCGGACCCGCGACCAGGGGGAGGTCTCCGTGGCGTGGCAGATCGACGCCTACCGGTTCGAGCTGCCGATCGTCGCCGCGCCGATGGACTCGGTGATGTCACCGGAGACTGCGATCGCTTTGGGGCGATACGGCGGTCTCGGCGTACTCAACCTCGAAGGGCTGTGGACTCGGTACGACGACCCGACCAGCCTGCTCGAGGAGGTGGCCTCGATGGAGGCGGGCGCCGCGGTCAACCGGATGCAGGAGATCTACTCGGAGCCGATCCGGGCGGAGCTGATCACCGCGCGCCTGAAGCAGATGCGCGAGGCCGGCGTCACGGTCGCCGGAGCGCTGTCGCCGCCGCGGACCAAGGAGTTCGCAAAGACGGTCGTGGACGCGGGAGTGGACATGTTCGTGATCCGTGGGACGACGGTCTCCGCTGAGCACGTGTCGGCTCAGTCGGAGCCGCTGAACCTCAAGGAGTTCATCTACGAGCTCGACGTGCCGGTGATCGTGGGCGGTTGCGCGACGTACCAGGCGGCTCTGCATCTCATGCGCACCGGTGCGGCCGGTGTCCTGGTCGGCTTCGGCGGAGGCGCCGCACACACGACCAGGACCGTGCTCGGGGTCTCGGTACCGATGGCCAGCGCAGTGGCAGATGTCGCTGCAGCCCGACGGGACTATCTCGACGAGTCCGGTGGACGCTATGTCCACGTGATCGCCGACGGGTCGATCGGCCGCAGCGGGGACATCGCCAAGGCAGTCGCCTGCGGCGCGGACGCTGTGATGATCGGCTCGCCGCTCGCCCGGGCAACCGAGGCGCCCGGCCGTGGGTTCCACTGGGGGACCGAGGCGCACCATGCCGAGCTGCCTAGGGGCGAACGGGTGCGGATTGGCAGCATCGGCTCGCTCGAGGAGATCCTGTTCGGCCCGTCGCGGGTCGCGGACGGCACGATGAACCTGGTCGGCGCGCTGCGCCGGGCGATGGCGACGACCGGCTACACCGAGCTCAAGGAGTTCCAGCGCATCGAGGTCATCGTCCAGTGAGTACGGCGAGCCGCGAATCGTGTCCCGCCGAGCCGCGTCTGGTTTCCGGCCGAGTCGCGATGCCTCACCGCACCGCAGTGTTGATCTGGTCCACCGCGCCACGCGGGTCCGCGACGGTGAGGTAGAGCCGGGCGAGCCGCTCGTCTGCCAGCTCGACCTCGATCGTCCGGCCGCGTCCGCTGACGTTCCAGAACGCTGACTCGCCATCACGCCGGAATGTGCCAGCGATCTTGTTCGGTAGATGCAAGCCGGGGCCGCGGAAGCCCTTGTGCTCGTGGTTGGCGCCCGGGTCGAAGGTGGCTCCACGGACGTGTGCCAACGGGACCTGAAGGCGGCGGCGCAACGACCAAAGCTTGTCCAGCCCGGCCGGTTCGACGGTAAGCAAGTCGTGGGTGAGGCTGATGGTGTTCATCGAGGGTCTCCTGGGATCTTTGTGGCGATGTGGGCCCGCTGGAGGAGCCGGCCGCCCAGCGTGAGATCCGGGTGGTCGAGCTGGGTCAACCATCCGCGCAGAGCGGCGCGCACCTCCTTGTCGCGCGGTGCCAGCTCCAGTAGCGCGACGAGGACGAGATCGAGCGTGTCGCATCGGCTGGGGTCTCGTTCGGTCAGATGAGCCTCCAAGCAGGCGAGGAACAGTCCTCGTTTGCTGCCAAAGGCCTGGTACAGCGAGCCGCGGTGGAGACCGGTCGCGGTCAGCAGCTCGTCGATCGAGGTGCCTTCGTAGCCGTGTGACAAGAAGCGCCGCGCGGACCGGCGTACGACGTCGGCCTCGTCGAAGGTGCGGTTACGACCCATGCAGCCAGGCTAACTATTGTTGACTGGACGTTCAAGAACGAGTGGTCAACAAATTAGATGACAGTTCTCGACTGCTGCAAGGATGGTCAAATGGCAGTCAGCACCCGCCTCTCGCCGGCATCGCGAGCCGATGCCATCGAAGCGTTGCTTGCCACCCACGGCGGAGCCGCCACCGAGCTGGACGTGCTGGTGGTCGGAGGCGGCATCGTGGGCGCCGGGGTCGCGCTCGATGCGGTTACACGCGGGCTCAGCGTCGGCTTGGTGGAGCAGCGTGACCTGGCGAGCGGCACCTCGTCGCGGTCCTCGAAGCTCATCCATGGTGGGTTGCGATACCTGGAGATGCTCGACTTCGGACTGGTCCGCGAGGCGCTGTCGGAACGAGGGTTGCTGCTCACCCGCCTGGCGCCACACCTGGTCCGACCGGTCCCGCTCCTCTATCCACTGCGCCACGGCTACGAGCGGCCCTATGTCGGCGCCGGCCTCATGCTGTACGACGTCATGGCGATGGCGAGCAGGTACGACCGGGGTCTGCCGAGGCACAAGCACCTGTCGCGCGGGCAGGTCGCCCGGCTGGCACCGGACCTCAGGAGCGATGAGCTGACCGGTGCGATTCGCTACTACGACTGCCAGGTGGACGATGCGCGCCTGGTGATGACGCTGGCCCGGACGGCGGCTTCGTTCGGCGCACACGTGCTCACCCGGTCCAAGGTGACCGGGTTTCTGCGTGAGGGAGATCGCGTCGTCGGGGTGCGGGTCAGGGACCTCGAGGACGACGTCGACTTCGCCGTGCGCGCCACTGTTGTCGTCAACGCAGCTGGCGTGTGGACCGACGAGATCCAGGAGATGGTGGGCGGCCGGGGAGCCCTGCATGTGCAGGCCAGCAAGGGGATCCATGTCGTCGTACCCCGAGACCGGATTCGGTCCGAGGCCGGCTTGGTCACCAAGACCGACACCTCGGTGCTGTTCGTCATCCCGTGGGGACGCCACTGGATTATTGGCACCACGGATACGGACTGGGACCTGGACAAGGCCCATCCCGCGGCCTCGCGCGCCGACATCGACTACCTGCTGGGCCAGGTGAACTCGTTGTTGCGGGAGCCGCTCGGCCACGAGGACGTCGTGGGGGTCTTCGCCGGACTGCGACCGTTGCTGACCGGGGAATCGGAGCCGACCTCGAAGATCTCCCGAGAGCACACGGTGGTCACCCCAGTGCCGGGACTAGTGATGATCGCCGGTGGCAAGCTGACGACGTACCGAGTGATGGCCAAGGACGCCGTCGATGCCGCCGCGCAATCGCTCAACGAGACGAGAAGCGGCACCGTGCGCGACTCGATCACCGATCGAGTGCCGCTCGTCGGGGCGGCGGGCTTCGAGACCCGCGCGAACCAGCGCCGAGCGTTGGCTGGCGCCGCCCGTGTCCCCGTGTCGCGCATCGACCATCTGCTGGGCCGGTTCGGGGGGCTGGTCGACGAGGTCGTCCAGCTGATCGGCGACCGGCCGGAGCTGGCGGTGCCGCTGAGCGGTGCCGAGGAATATCTGGCCGCAGAGGTCGTGTACGCCGTCACGCACGAAGGGGCCCGCCATCTCGACGACGTACTGGCCCGTCGTACGCGCATCTCGATCGAGACGTTCGACCGGGGCATCGCGGCCGCCCGACCCGCCGCGGAGCTGATGGCTGCCGAGCTCGGCTGGCACATCGGCCGCCTCAACGACGAGGTCGACCACTACCTGCGCCGGGTCGAGGCCGAGCGCCAGTCCCAGGCGATGCCGACCGACCAGGAAGCCGACGAAGCACGCGTCGCCGCCCCCGAGGGCCCCTGGGCCACCTGACTCGCCGACCCGGCTCCTCCGTGCAGGTTTATTACGCCGACCCGGCTCTTACGTGCACGAAAAACAGCTCGACCCGGCTCTTGCATGCACGCCACGATGAGTTCATGACCTCCGCCATCTCGCATACCACCGTCGACTGCGCCAACGCCTATGAGCTCTCCACCTGGTGGAAGCTCGTGCTCGGGTACGTCGATATCGAAGGTGACCCGAACGAGCCCGGACATGAGGAGTGCCTGATCAAGCACCCTGGTACCGACCACTCGTTGCTGTTCATCGAGGTGCCCGACCGTAAGCAGCTCAAGAACCGGATCCACTTCGACCTTCGCCCAGTCGAGGGCACCCGCGACGTGGAGCTGGCTCGGCTGCTCGACCTCGGCGCAACCCAGGTCGCTGATCTCCGCGGAAAGTACGGCCCCGGCACCGGATGGGTTGTGCTCGCAGATCCGGAGGGCAACGAGTTCTGCATCCTTCGCAGTTGCGAGGAGCAGCAAGCCCAGCAGTCCGCACGTTAGAGCCGGGTCGGCGTGCTAGAGCAGCACGTTAGAGCCGGGTCGGCGTGCTAGAGCTGCACGTTAGAGCCGGGTCAGCGGGGGACGTAGAGTGGGCGCAACCCCGTCTCCGCGCGAGCGGGGGATGTTGGGGTGTGCCCAGGGCCCCGAACAGCACCGCCGAACCACTCACCCGACCAGTTGTCCCGAGGAGCAGCCCGTGCGACTCGCCGGCCTTGCCGACGCCGTCCTGACTGAGCCCACCTTGGCCGCAGCGCTCCTCGACGCGCGCGACAACCGGGTCCCCACACTCGACCTGACCGGACCCGCTGCGCTGCGCCCACACCTGGTCAAGGGCCTGGTCGACCAGCAGCGCACCGTCCTCGTCGTAGCCGCGACGGTCCGCGAGGCGGAGGACCTGGTCGAGGAGCTGGTCGACATCGTGGACCCGGCTCGGCTGGCGTACTACCCGGCCTGGGAGACCCTCCCGCACGAGCGGTTGAGCCCGCGCAGCGACACCGTCGGCCGCCGGCTGGCCGTGTTGCGCCGGCTTCGGCATCCGGGGAAGACACCGCAGGACGGCCCACTCGACGTCGTGGTGGCGCCGGTGCGGTCGCTGTTGCAGCCACAGGTCGCCGGACTGGCCGACCTCGAGCCGGTGCAGCTCAGTGTCGGTGACGAGATGGACCTCGACGACGTCGTACGCCGCCTCGCAGATGCGGCGTATACCCGGGTCGACCTGGTCGCAAAGCGTGGCGAGTTCGCCGTCCGCGGCGGGATAGTCGACGTCTTTCCACCGACCGAGGAGCACCCGGTTCGCGTGGAGTTCTTCGGCGACGAGGTCGAGGAGATCCGTGCCTTCGCCGTGGCCGACCAGCGGACGCTCGAGCCCCTTGACCGGCTCTGGGCGCCACCCTGCCGTGAGCTGCTGCTCACCGAGGAGGTCCGCGGGCGTGCCGTCGAGCTGGGCGAGCAGCGTCCTGAGCTGCGCGAGCTGACCGACAAGCTGGCCGAGGGGGTAGCTGTCGAGGGCATGGAGTCGCTGGCTCCAGCGCTCGTCGACGACATGGAGCTGCTCGTCGGCCTGTTCCCCTCCGAG
>JALZBH010000175.1 GCA_030947625.1 Actinomycetota bacterium | reverse complement strand
CGCATGACCATGTGCAGTACGTCGCCCTCCTGGATGATCGACTCGCGAGCCGGCAGCATGCCCTCGCCGAGCCGGTCGATCCAGGCGATCCGGACGCCGGTCTGCTCCTGGAACCTCACCGTCCGCTGGCCCACCCACTGCTCGGTGGCCTGGAGCTGGTCGAGCCGGATCGTGCCCGAGGGGTCGCGGTAGTCCGGCTCCGCACTGGCCGGCAGCAACCGGCGCAGCACCTGGTCTGCGGTCCACTTGACGGTTGCGACGGTGGTGATGCCCAGCCGTTGGTACACCTCGGCGCGGCCCGGGTCGTAGATCCGGGCGACTACCTGTTGGATGCCGAACTGCTCCCGCGCCACGCGGGCGGAGATGATGTTGGAGTTGTCACCGCTGCTTACCGCGGCGAACGCGTCCGCCCGCTCGATCCCGGCTTCGGCCAGCACGGCCTGGTCGAAGCCGTACCCGGTGACCCTGGTCCCGTTGAACGACGGACCGAGCCGTCGGAAGGCGTCGGGGTTGCTGTCGATGATGCTGACGGTGTGTTGGCGGTCCTCCAAGGACCGGGCGAGAGCGGAGCCGACCCGGCCGCATCCCATGATCACGACATGCACACCGCGAACGCTACTAGAGGCGTGAGCCTACGACCCGATCCTCGGTGCTCTAGCCTTTCTCCTCGTGGGTGTCGGCGACGTCTTTAAGCGGATCGTGCTCGGGCGCAAGCTCCGCAGCTCGCAGCTCGGCGAGACCCTGCTTCCCAAGCGGATCGCCCTCCCGGTGTTCGCCAGCGACGCGTTGTCCTCGGTCGCCTACGCGCCCGACGAGGTCTTCATCATGCTCTCGCTGGCGGGTCTCTCGCTCTATGCGTTCAGCTGGAAGATCGCCATTGCCGTGGCCGTGGTGATGCTGACCGTGGTGGCGTCGTACCGGCAGAACGTTCATGCCTACCCCAGCGGGGGCGGTGACTACGAGGTGGCTACCACCAACCTCGGCGCGAACGCAGGCGTGACCGTGGCCAGTGCCCTGTTGGTCGACTACGTGCTGACCGTGGCGGTCTCGATCTCCTCGGGCGTGCAGAACGCCGGCTCGGCGGTGCCCTTCATGTCCCAGCACGCCACCCTGTGCGCGTGCATCCTGGTCGTGGTGCTCGCGGCAATGAATCTTCGCGGCGTGCGCGAGTCGGGTACGGCGTTCGCGCTCCCGACGTACGGCTTCATGGCCGGGGTCATCGGGATGGCGCTGTTCGGCGCCTATCGCGCCTTCCAGGGCAACCTGCCGAAGGTCGAGAGCGCCCACCTGCACATCCAACCCGAGCACCAGTACACCGGCCACATCGGCCAGCTTGCGCTGATCTTCCTGCTGGCGCGGGCCTTCTCCAGCGGCTGTGCCGCGCTCACCGGCGTGGAGGCGATCTCCAACGGCGTCCCGGCGTTCCGCAAGCCCAAGAGCAAGAATGCCGCCACCACTCTGCTGCTCCTCGGGTCGGTTGCAGTGACGATGCTGCTCAGCATCGTGATCCTGGCGCGTGAGATGGGCCTGCGGTACGTCGACCCGACCGATCCCAGCGCGCTGACCCGGCTACGGGACGCCAACGGCCATCGACTGCCAGGCAACTACAACGAGCACACGGTGATCGCCCAGATCTCCCGGGCGGTGTTCAACAACTTCTCACCGGGCTTCTACTTCGTCGTGGCGATGACCGGGATCATCTTGGTGCTGGCCGCGAACACTGCGTTCAACGGTTTCCCGGTGCTGGGTTCGATCCTGGCGCGCGACGGGTACATGCCGCGTCAGCTCGGTTCCCGCGGCGACCGGCTGGCCTACAGCAACGGCATCGTGATCCTGGCGCTGTTCGCGATGGTACTGATCATCGCGTTCAACGCTCAGCCGACCCGGCTGATCCAGCTCTACATCGTCGGCGTCTTCGTGTCGTTCAACCTCAGCCAGCTCGGCATGATCCGGCACTGGACCCGGCACCTGAAGAGCGAGAGCGACCCGGCTATGCGACGGCGGATGATGCGCTCGCGGGCGATCAACACCTTCGGCCTGGCCATGACCGCGATCGTCTTCGTCATCGTCGTGGTGACGAAGTTCCTCTCCGGCGCCTGGATCGCGATCTTGGCGATGATGGTGTTCTTCGTGCTGCTGAAGGCGATCCGCCGCCACTACGCCCGAGTCGAGGAGGAGCTGGTGATCGGCGACACCGACCCGATTCTGCCGACCCGGGTGCATGCGATGGTGCTGGTCTCGAAGCTGCACAAGCCGACCATGCGGGCACTGGCCTTCGCCAAGGCGACCCGCCCGAACGTGCTCGAGGGCGTCTACGTCGAGACCGAGACCGGTGCCAGCTCCAACCTCCTTGCCGAGTGGGACGCCCGCCATGTCGACGTACCCCTGAAGGTGCTGTTCTCGCCGTACCGCGAGATCATCCGGCCGATCGTCCAGTACGCCGTCGAGGTCCGGGAGGCCAACCCGCGCGGGGTGGTGGCCGTCTACATTCCCGAGTACGTCGTGGGCCGCTGGTGGCAGCAGCTGCTGCACAACCAGACGGCGCTGCGCCTGAAGGGACGGCTGTTGTTCACGCCCGGCGTCATGGTGATCTCGGTGCCCTACCAGCTGCGCGGAGCCGAGCGCGGCCAGAACCGTGAGGACCGCGAGCTGCGCCGCACCCGAGCCGGCGACGTCCGCCGAGGCCGCATCGGGCTGCCCCGGTGACGCTCGGCAGCGAGCCCGAAGACCCTTCAGCTCTCGAACCGGGTCAGCGTCTCGAGGTCACCGTGGGGCCGGTAGCGCACGGCGGTCATTTCGTCGCCCGGCATCTGGGCCGGGTGATCTTCGTGCGCCATACCCTGCCGGGAGAGCGGGTGGTCGTGGAGATCACCGAAGACAGCGGCCGGTTTCTCCGCGCCGACGCAGTGGAGGTGCTGGAGGCCTCGCCGCACCGGGTGGCGGCGCCGTGCCCGTATGCGCGGCCGGACGGCTGTGGTGGCTGCGACTTCCAGCACGTGGACCTCGCCGAGCAGCGTGAGCTCAAGGCTGTCGTCGTCCGCGAACAGCTGCAGCGCCTCGCCGGCCTCGACCGCGAAGTGGTGGTCGAGCCGGTGCCGGGCGACCAGGACGGGCTGCGCTGGCGCACGCGGATGCAGCACGTCGCTCTGCGGGACGGCCGCCGGGGTCTGCGCAAGTACCGCTCCCATGACGTCGTACCGATCGACGACTGCTTGATTGCCCGGGCGGACGCCCGGGTCACCTCGTCCTCCCGTGCTCGGGCGCCGGCCCCCACCGTGGTTGAGCAGGTCGTCACCTCGATGGGCACCAGGCGCTTTCAGGTTGCGGCCGACGGCTTCTGGCAGGTACACCCCGGGGCACCGGCCACCCTGGTCGAGGCCGTCCTGGAGATGTTGTCGCCGAAGCCCGGGGAGACCGTGCTGGACTTGTACGCCGGCGCCGGGTTGTACTCGGCGTTCCTGGCCGAGGCGGTCGGCTCGGCGGGATCGGTCACCGCTGTGGAGAGCGACCGCCGAGCTGCCGAGTGTGCCGCGGTCAACCTGGTGGAGCTTCCCTGGGCGTCGGTGGTCCTGAGCCGGGTCGACCGGCTGGTGACCTCCTGGGTCTCGGCACACGCAGACCTCGTCGTACTCGACCCGCCGCGGGCCGGCGCGAAGCGCGTGGTGACCCGCTGGGTCGCCGGGCTGGCTCCTCGAGCGGTTGCGTACGTCGCCTGCGACCCGGCGACACTCGCCCGAGACCTGAGTTACTTCTCCGACGCCGGCTACGAGCTGGCCGACCTGAGGGCCTTCGACCAGTTCCCGATGACCCATCACGTCGAGTGCGTTGCGCTGCTGCAGCGGCCGGCCGCCTGACCCGGCCGGGCTGTCGGCCGGATGGTGCAGGATGGCGCCGTGCCGTGCAGAATCGCCGACTTCGAAGATATCGCCGGGCAGCTCGACGGCGTCTCCGACACCGAGCAGCGCAACTGGGTGACCTACGCCGTCGCGGGCAGGACCTTCGGCTATCTCTGGCCCCGCACCGCAACCGTCGGGCTCAAGCAGACCCTGGCCGAGCAGGCCGCCCTGGTCGCAGTGCGGCCCGACGCCTTCGAGGTGCAGTTCACTGCGTGGGGGTTCGGCTGGGTGGTGGTGCACCTCGAGAAGATCGAGCGTGACGAGCTGGCGGAGCTGGTCTTCGAGGCGTGGCGGCTGACCGCTCCGGCCGACCTGGTCCTCGAGCGGGACGACCGGCTCCCGGCGTAGGGGCCGTCCCGCAGCTCACGTCCTTTGTGGAAGGTGATCCCGCCGGGGCCATGGTGGTGGTAGGCGTGGCCGTGGGTACGTCGGGTGGAACGCTCGTTGTCCACTCCCTCGATGTCATGTATCTTGATGTCGAGATATTTACCCCCTGCCGACCACGTCGTACGGCGGCAAGATGGGACGTTCACGACTGCACGAGGAGATGTGGCGGATGGCCAGTCTGGACAGCTTCGGAGCCAAGGGCACGCTCGAGGTCGGCGACAAGAGCTACCAGATCTACCGGCTCGACACGGTGAGGGGTGAGGGTATCGCCGACGACGCGGTCGCGAGCCTGCCGTACTCCCTCAAGGTGCTGCTGGAGAACCTGCTGCGCACCGAGGACGGCACCCACATCACCGCCGACGACATCCTGGCGTTGGCCGGCTGGGAGCCCGATGCCGAGCCGGACCAGGAGATCCAGTTCACTCCCGCCCGGGTGATCATGCAGGACTTCACCGGGGTGCCTTGTGTGGTCGACCTGGCCACCATGCGCGAGGCGATGAGCGATCTCGGTGGCGACCCCTCGAAGATCAACCCGCTGGCGCCCGCCGAGATGGTGATCGACCACTCCGTGATCGCGGACGTCTTCGGCACGCCGGAGGCGTTCGAGCGCAACGTCGAGATCGAGTACGAACGCAACAAGGAGCGTTACCAGTTCCTCCGGTGGGGCCAGAGCGCGTTCGACGACTTCCTGGTCGTCCCACCTGGCACCGGCATCGTCCACCAGGTGAACATCGAGCACCTGGCAAGAGTGGTTTTCACCCGTGAGTCCGACGGTACGACGCTGGCGTACCCGGACACCTGTGTGGGCACCGACTCCCACACCACGATGGTCAACGGCATCGGTGTGGTCGGCTGGGGCG
>JALZBH010000001.1 GCA_030947625.1 Actinomycetota bacterium | reverse complement strand
TTCTGGGTCTGCACCAACGTCAGCGCCTCGAAGAGCTCGTCGAAGGTGCCCAGTCCCCCCGGCAGTACGGCGAACCCCTGGGCGTACTTGACGAACATGGTCTTGCGCGCGAAGAAGTACCGGAAGTTGATGCCGAGGTCGACGTAGTCGTTGAGCCCGGACTCGAAGGGCAGCTCGATTCCCAGCCCTACGCTGACCCCACCCCCTTGGCTGGCGCCCTTGTTGGCGGCCTCCATGGCTCCCGGGCCACCGCCGGTGATCACCGCAAAGCCGGCGTTAGCGAGCTCTTCACCCAGCCGGACACCCTGGGCGTAGAACCGGTCGTCGGGCCTGGTGCGGGCCGAGCCGAACACCCCGATCGCGGGCCCGAGCTCGGCCAGGGCACCGAAGCCCTCCACGAACTCGGCCTGGATCCGCAGCACCCGCCACGGGTCCGTGTGCAGCCAGTCGCTGGGACCGGTGGAGTCCAGCAGCCGCTGGTCGGTGGTGGACTGGTCGGACTGAGGTCCGCGCAGCCGGGTGGGTCCCTGGTAGCGCACCCGGCCGCCGGGACCCGTCGGCTCGCTCATCGCTGAGTCCGAGGGTAGCCCAGCCACGCACGCAGCTTGCGTTCGCAGTCGGTGATCTGCGCGATCGGCACGAACTCCTCCTGCTTGTGGGCGAGCATCGGGTCGCCGGGGCCGAAGTTGACCGCCGGGACGCCCAGCTCGCTGAACCGGGACACGTCGGTCCAGCCGAACTTGGGCTTGGGGGTGCCGCCCACAGCGTCGAGGAACTCCTTGGCAGCGGGTACGCCGAGACCTGGCAGCGCACCGGGTGCGGAGTCGGTGACCTGCACCTGGAAGCCGCCGAAGAACTCCTCTACGAATCCCATCGCCTCGGCCTCCGAGCGGTCCGGGGCAAAACGGTGGTTGACCGTGATCCGGCACTCGTCAGGAAGCACGTTAGAAGCCACCCCTCCGCTGATCAGGACGGCATTGAGCCCCTCGTGGTACTCAAGACCGTCGATCACCGGCCGGCGGGCGTCGTACTGGTTGAGCCTGCGGAGCACCTCGGCCGCTCCGTGAATGGCGTTGACGCCCTTCCACGACCGGGCTGAGTGGGCGCGCTCCCCGCGGGTGACCACGTCGACCCTCAGCGTCCCCTGGCAGCCGGCTTCGACGACCGCGTCCGAGGGTTCCATCAGGATTGCGAAGTCGGCCTCGACCAGCTCCGGACGGCTTTCGGTGATTTTGCGCAGCCCGTTGTGGACCGTCTCGATCTCCTCGCACTCGTAGAGCACGTACGTCACGTCACGGTTCGGCTCAGTGAGCCCGGCCGCGAGCTTGAGCGCAATGGCGACTCCGCTCTTCATGTCGCAGGTTCCGAGGCCGTGCAGGTTGGTGCCGTCGTTGCGCGCCGGCAGGTTGTCGTTGAGCGGCACCGTGTCGAGGTGCCCGGCGACGACCACCCGATCCCCCCGGCCGAGCTGCGTGCGCGCGACGATCGAGTTGCCCAGCCGGGTGACGTCGAGATGGTCCAGGCTGCGAAGCGCAGTCTCGATCAGATCCGCGATCGGGCCCTCGTGCTGGCTCACCGACTCGACATTCACCAGTGCCTCGGTGAGCGCCACCGCGTCCAGGCTCAGATCGATCCCCCGGTCTCGCCCCATGGCGGCCATCTTGTCAGGACCGCTCGAACACGCAGAGCTCGTTGCCTTCGGGGCCGGCCAGGCCGCTCCACCCCGGCCGGTCCATGCACAGCTCCTTGAAGCGAGCACTCATGGTGTGGAACTTAGCAAGTGCGTTAGCCGCCGCTCGGTAGCCTGCAGCCATGCCCGCACCGCCCGAACCTTCGCCCCCGGCGTTCCCGCCGCGTACGGCGTGGGGGTTCGGCCTGGCCACGATCGCTGCGGACGGGTCGGTACTCGACACCTGGTATCCCCGGCCCACGCTGGGCGACGCACCCGAGGACGTCGTACCCCCGGCGCTGGCATCGCTCGCCGGGAAGTTGCCGTCCCGGCGGGTGCACACCGAGGTGGTCCGCACCGAGATCGACCTGGATGCGGCGCCGGCTGGTCCTAGCGACGCCTACCTGCGGCTGCATCTGCTCTCGCACCGGCTGGTCCGGCCGCACGGCCTCAGCGTCGAAGGGATCTTCGCCACCCTCAGCAACGTGGTGTGGACCAGCGTAGGCCCGTGTGCTGTGTCGAACTTCGAGGAGGTCCGGATCGTCCTGCGTGCCGGAGGCCCGGTCCAGGTGTTCGGCGTCGACAAGTTCCCCCGGATGACCGACTACGTCGTGCCTAGCGGCGTCCGCATCGCCGACGCCGACAGGGTCCGGCTCGGCGCACACCTGGCCGAGGGCACCACCGTCATGCACGAGGGCTTCGTGAACTACAACGCCGGCACGCTGGGCACCTCGATGGTCGAGGGCCGGATCACCGCCGGGGTGGTGGTCGGGGACGGCTCGGACATCGGAGGCGGAGCCTCGATCATGGGCACGCTGTCGGGTGGCGGTCAACAGGTCGTCTCGATCGGCAGGCGCTGCCTGCTCGGCGCCAACGCCGGCATCGGCATCTCGCTGGGTGACGACTGCGTCGTCGAGGCGGGGCTGTACGTCACCGCGGGCACCAAGGTGCAGCTCATCGGGAATGGCGGGGCGCCGGCAGTGGTCAAGGCGCTGGAGCTTTCTGGGGCGGACAACATCCTGTGGCGCCGGAACTCGGTCTCTGGGGCGGTCGAGGCGAGCTGGCGCACCGGTCGTGGCATCGAGCTCAACAGCGACCTGCATGCGAACTAGGGTCGTCCTGTTCGTCGCGGCAGTCGCGATCATCGCGGGCGTAGGGATAGCGCTCTCGCGAAGTGGCGTCGGCCCGGCTGCATACCCCGAGGGTTGCTCGGCGCTGGTCCAGGGACACTCGGTGGGGATCGACATCGAGCAGGCGGAGAACGCCACCCTGATCGCCGCGATCGGAGTACGCCGGGGGCTGCCGGCGCGGGCGGTCTCGATTGCCCTGGCCACGGCGTACCAGGAGAGCAAGATCCGCAACCTGACCCACGGCGACCGCGACTCTGTCGGGTTGTTCCAGCAACGGCCGTCGCAGGGCTGGGGCAGGCGGGCGCAGATACTCGACGAGTCCTACGCGATCAACAGGTTCTACGACGCCCTCGCCCAGGTTGCCGGATACGAGACCATGCAGATCACCGTTGCTGCCCAGCGGGTGCAGCGGTCGGGCTTCCCCGGGGCCTACGCGGCGCACGCCGCGGATGCCCGGGCACTCGCCTCGGCACTGACCGGCTACAGCCCCGGCGGGCAGTTCTCCTGCGTGGTGCACGGGTCCTCCCAGCGCGGCACCGCGGACGCGGTGGTCGGCTCATTGAGCCGTGGCTTCGGCTACCTGAACATGAGCCGTACCGGCTCCCGCCAGGATCTCGCCGTGAGAGTTCCTCCCGGCACGGCCGGCAACCGCACCGGCTGGGCGGTGGCGGCGTACCTCCTCGCGCACGCGAAGCGACTGCACATCACCGCGGTCTCCTTCGACCACCAGAGGTGGCAAGCCGGGAAGGCGGCCGCCAAGGGCTGGACCAGCCACGCCGCCGCCCGGCCGACGGTGGTCTCGGTGTCCCTCGGCTGACCGCCTTTCGTCGAGACGCGCAGATCGGCACCGCAGGAACGCCGAGACCTCGGCGCGCTAGGAGAGCCGGGCGGTGGCGGTGGCGACCCTTTCGTCGGGCGCGGTGAACGCGATCCGCACATGCCGGTCCCCAGCTGGACCGTAGAACGTGCCGGGAGCAACCAGGATGCCCCGATCGGCGAACCAGGCCACGGTCTCGATTGCCGGCTCGTCGTGGCTTGCCCACAGGTACAACGACCCCTCGGAGTGGTCGATCCTGAAGCCGGCCGAGACGAGCGCCTGCCACAGCTGGGTCCGCCGGGCGAAGTACCTGGCGTGCTGCTCGGCCACATGCTCATCGTCTGTGAGCGCAGCCGCCATTGCGACCTGCTGAGGGCCCGGCAGCATCAGCCCGAGGTTCTTGCGTACGGCGATCAGCTCGGCGACGACCGAGGCGTCGCCGGCAACGAACCCACACCGGTAGCCGGCCATGTTCGACCGCTTCGACAGCGAGTGCACGGCAAGGATCTGGTCGGTTGAGCCGCCGGAGACATCCGGGTGCAGCACCGAGGTCGCCGTACCCTCCCAGACGCACTCGAGGTAGCACTCGTCGCTGACCAGCAGCGTGCCCCGCTCCCGACACCATTGGACGACCTTGCGCAGGTGTTCGACGGGGAGCACCTTGCCCGTGGGGTTCGACGGTGAGTTGAGCCACAGGAGAGCCGGACGCTGGGGGCCGATTGCGGTGAGCGAGTCGGCGGCCAGGGTTGGCGCACCGGCCAGCGCGGCACCGACCGCATAGGTCGGGTAGGCCAGCTCGGGATGGACCACCAGGTCGGTCGGCCCCAGACCCAGGTGCAGCGCCAGCGAGGAGATCAGCTCCTTGGATCCGATGACCGGGAGTACGGCGTCCAGGCCGAGCCCGGTCACCCCGGTGACACCGTGGCGGCGCGCCAGCCAGTCCAGGCAGGCCTGCCGGGTCTCCGCGCGGCCGATCGTCGCCGGGTAGCCCGGGGAGTCCGCGGCCTCGCTCAGCGCGCGCTGGACAACCGCAGGCGTGCGGTCGGTGGGCGTGCCGACCGAGAGGTCGACGATTCCCTCGGGATGTGCCCGCGCAGTCTCGGCGTACGCCGTCAGCTGGTCCCACGGGAAGTCGGGCAGCCGGGCGGAGACCGGCGAGCCGATCACTCGTCGTGAGGTTGTGGCGGAAGTGCCTCGATCAGCGGGTGGTCCTTGTCGATCTTGCCCGTCTTCGCCGCGCCGCCGGGCGAGCCCAGGTCGTCGAAGAAGTGCACGTTCGCGTCGTAGAAGTCCTTCCACTGCTCCGGCGTGTCGTCCTCGTAGTAGATGGCCTCCACCGGACAGACCGGCTCGCAGGCTCCGCAGTCCACACACTCGTCGGGGTGGATGTAGAGCATCCGGTTGCCCTCGTAGATGCAGTCGACCGGGCACTCGTCGACACACGCCAGGTCCTTGAGGTCGACACAGGGCTGGGCGATGACGTAGGTCACCTGGATCCTCCTGAGGGCAACGACGTCCGGTGCGGACGTGGGACCAGCCTAGTATCCCAGATATGGAAGGGCAGGAGCAGGCCACAGGCCGGAACCGCCTTGGCCCACACGTGGTCGGTCAGCGGGTCGTCGTACGACGGCTGCTGCGTGGTCGGGCCGGTCCGAGCGGTGGTCCGGCGATGACCGACGTACTCGGGGTGATGGAGAGCTGGGCCGACGGGCGTACGACGATCCGCCCTGCCGACGGCCCGCTCGTCGAGATCGACGTGGCCGACATCGTCGCCGGCAAACCCGTGCCCCCGAGACCCTCGCGGAGTGAGCGCTAGGGGGTGCACCGGACCGCGGCCGTGGGCGCGTACGTCGTGCTCAGCCGAGCAATGGTCCCAGTCGACTGGCCGAGCGGACGCACCGTGCGGAGCAGGTCGATGCTGAAGCCGGGCCTTCCGGGAACGGGACGACAGCTCGGGGTGGAGTCGATCCGGGCCGGCAGCAGTGTGACGGCGTATCTCTTCCCGGTGCGCAGGCCGACGACCGCGCCCCGCGTCGACCAGGCCGTGATGCTCACCGTCGCACCGTTCACCTGGGTGGTCAGCAGCACGCCGTCTGGCCCGGGGTTGTGCAAGCTCAGCTCGACCGCGTCGCGACCGGCGGGGAACCTGGAATCGTACGACGCGTGGTGGGTGCGGCTGGGCACATCGAGGCCGGCCTGCAGCACGGCGGAGTACGTCGCGGTGGCGACCGCCGCTCCCGCATCGGAGCCGCGCAGCCCGGCGAACGAGACGGTCTGGTTCGGGCGCAGCAGGACGTTGTCGACGAGTCGGGTCGAGCTGGCCAGCGCTGCCGGCGCGACCCCCGGCAACGCGAAGCTCGCACTGGCGACTGGCGCGGTGACGTTCAGGGCCCGGGCTGCGGCGGTGGTGAGACCGGGTTGGCTGACGAGCGCAGGCACCGGCATCACCCGCTGGCCCGGTGGGCGCCCGGCGTACGTCGCAAAGTCCCGGGCTAGCTCGGCTGGGTCGAACCGGACCCCGATCCGGGCTGGAACGACCTGTGGGTGAGCGTTGACGATCCGGACCCGGGCGTCGACCGCCCGCTCACCGATCCCCGGCATCAGCGCATGCAGTTCGGCCACCAGCCGGTTGCCGTCCACCTTCGGCACCAGGGCATGCCCGTTCGCCACCATCGACAAGCTGGCTGAGTAGACCTTCGGAGGGACCAGGACACGCAGTCCGCCGACCTCGATCAGGACGGGTCCGGCCATTGCCGGGTTGGCGAAGTCGTCCATCGCCTTCGCCACGGCCGCATCATCGACGTAGGGCGCCACCCGGCGTACCGGCAGCTCCCAGTGGCCGATGTGCAGGAACTGCCTGCGCAGCAACGCTCTTGTCGCGGCACGGTCCAGGGACCTGCCGGGCAGCGCAGTCACCGGAGTGACCTGGCCCGGGCTGAACCTGATGGCACCTTCGCGTGCCGGATGATCGAAGCGGCCGGCGAGCGCGTCGGCCGCTGCCTGCAACCGGCCGGGGTCGACGGTCACCACCGGCGCGACGTGCTCGCCGCCGGTGTAGAAGCTCCACAGGCGGACCGGGTCGAGACTGCGCGTGCCGCCTGCGGCCGCAACGCTGGCCGCATAGTCGACCGACAAGCCCGCCGTGGAGGGGTAAACGCTCACGCTCTTCCCGGCATAGGCCAGCGTGATCGGTCGTGCCGCACGTTGGCCCAGCTCTCGTTCCAGCTTGGCCTGTGCGGCGGCCGGGCGCAGCCCCCCGATCTTGATCCCGTCGACCTGCGCGCCGTGCGGCACCCTGTCTGCGGCGAACCAGAACAGGGTGAGATAAGCCAGCCCGGCGATTGCGAGCAGGCCGAGCAACAAGTTGCCGACCACCCGGAAACCGACCGCTGGCTCGACGTCCGTCTCGGCCTGGGCCGCCTCGAAGGCATGGTCGATCAGCACAGGGTCATGGTAGGAACCGCGGAGGTCTCTGCCGCGGCTCCACGCCGCGACTACAGACCCGCAAACAGGTCGGTCTCGAGTCCTTCCTCGTTGGTAGGTCCGGGCGTGCCCTTGGCGATCCGGTAGAACTCGGTGCCCCAGACCTCGTTGCCGTCGTTGTTCGACAGCGCGAAGAACGGCCCGTCCACGGCGATCTGGGTGGGGTGCGAGCGCATTGCGTCGAGCTTCTGGTCGACGTACTCGGTGGCGTCCACCATCGCCGCGAGGTCCGCGTCATCGCAGACGAATGGCGGCATCGGACCGTCCGGGTCCAGGCCCTCAAATGTGGTCGTGTCGCCAGCCTCACGCAACCGTCGAAGGGACTCGCGCATCCGGCTCGAAGACATCGCCTGCCAGTAGATCTTGGCGATGTCGTGCGCCTCACCAAGATCCCGCCGGTACGAGGGCACCGCAGCCAGCGAGGCGGCGTACGTCGACACGCGGTGGGCTTGGATGTGGTCGGGATGGCCGTACCCGCCGAACTGGTCGTAGGTCAGCAGCACCTGAGGCCGCAGCTCGCGGATCACCTCGACCAGGTCGTTCGCCGCCTCGGTCAGGTCCGTGATCCAGAACGCCTTCTCGTGAATGTTCTCGCCGGCGACCGCGTGGCCGTCCTCGTGCCACTCCATGCCGGAGTCCCGGTACTTGCCGAAGCCGCCGAGATAGCGATGGTCGGTGACCCCGAGGGCCTTCATGGCCTGGGCCAGCTCTCCGCGGCGATGCTCGGCCAGGCCGTCGTCCTTGTCCGAGGCCAGGTGCTCCAGCCCGGGGACGAGGATCTCCCCCTCCTCACCTCCGGTGCAGGTCACCAGCGTGACCCCGGTGCCCTCGGCGACGTACTTGGCCATCGTGGCGCCCGAGCCGATGCTCTCGTCGTCGGGGTGGGCGTGCACGAGCAGCAGGTGTCTCTCCATGCGCCAAGCCTAGTGTCGAGCCCAGCTCGGCCACCCCCGCGGCTGCAGAGCTGCTGAGACTGCGTCACCAGCCTGCCCGCGACATCCCAGACCTCGCAGTCCTCCACGAACTAGGCCGAAATCAACGGGCTCGGGCCACGAGCACCACCTCACGACCAGGGCGGTCGGGGGCATCGCGTACGTCGGAGATGACGTACCCGGAGGCGGTAGCGACTCCTCGATATCCTCGCCCCCGGAACCTCAGCGTCGAGTCGGAGGTCAGCACCGCGCCGTCGGAGAAGACTGGGTCGGCCACGTCGGTCAGTCGTCGGGTATGGGGCCGTCCCACGACCACCTGGGCAGGCGCAAGGCTGAGGGGACGTGGTCGGGCGAGTCCGGGAAGGCCGCCATGGCCGAAGTGGCCCAGCGAAAGTAGTTCCTGAGCGTAGTGCGCAGCTTCGGGTCGTCGGGCAAGCCGGCGTCGTCCAGGGCGAGTGCGAAACAGACCTGAGCGCGCTCATCCATCTCGGCGTGCTCGCCGTTACCGGAGTGGAGCCGCACCACATGGGTCTCCTCACCCAGCACGCCGGTGTAGTCCGCGGGACCGCCCAGCGCTTCGGCCCAGTAGGCAGCCAGCCTCTCGCAATGTTGTGGGTGGAAGCCATGGGAGAACGCGTGGCTGACGACTGGGTCGGCCAGGCAACGCCGATGCCAGGCGTGGGCCAGCTCTAGAAGCGCCTGGCCGCCGCCCGCCGCCTCATAGATGGTGCCCTGCATGGCCCAACGCTAGCGCCGTCGGGATCACCGCCGGTTTCGTGCTCTTGGTCGGGGTAGGACAGCAACCGAGGGCTCCGGATCTGCATGCCGCGCAGCTCGTAACGGCTCTCACACCGCTCTCACATTATGGCGACATACCGTGGGCTGATGCGAGTCTTGGTGGTCGAGGACGAGGTGCGGATGGCATCGCTGCTCAGGAGGGGGCTCCAGGAAGAGGGCTACGCGGTGGACGTGGCGGCCGATGGGCCGGGTGCGGTCTGGCAGGCCACCGAGTTCTCCTACGACGCGCTCGTGCTGGATGTCATGCTGCCGGGCTTTGACGGCTTCGAGGCCTGCCGGCGGTTGCGGTCTGCTGGCTGTTGGTCTCCTGCGCTGATGCTCACCGCTCGAAACGAGATCGCCGACCGCGTCCGGGGGCTGGACGTGGGCGCCGACGACTACCTGACCAAGCCGTTCAGCTTCGACGAGCTGGCCGCAAGGCTGCGCGCGCTGGTTCGCCGAGGCGGCCCCGTTCGCCCGACGGTGGTCGAGGTCGGCGACCTCGCCATGGACCCGGCAACCCGCCGCGCCTGGCGAGGCGGTGTCGAGCTCTCCTTGACCCCCAAGGAGTTCGCCCTCCTCGAGCTCTTTATGCGGCACCCGGACGAGGTCCTGTCCCGTACTCGGATCCTCGAACATGTGTGGGACTTCGCGTTCGATGGTGCCTCCAACGTGGTCGACCAGTACGTCGCCTACCTGCGTCGCAAGGTCGACCGGCCCTTCGGACGGTCGGACCTCCAGACCGTGCGCGGGGCGGGCTACCGGCTGCGCGCTTCGGTGGACCCTGCTGCCGGACTTGGTTAGTGCCATGTCTCTGCGAGTCCGGCTGTCCTTGGTAGTTGCGGTGGCGGTCGCTGCGCTGGTTGCCCTTGGGGGGTCGCTGTTCTTGAACCAGCTCCGTGCCGGCCTCGATGCGGCGCTCGACTCGGGGCTGCGGGCCAGGGCAGACGCGATGCTCCAGCGTCAGGAGGCCGACGGTGGCGCCAACTTTCAGGACCCGGGAGCAGGCGGCCTGTTGCCGCCCAAGGAAGCTCTCGCTCAGGTGGTCGACGGCCGCGGCGCGGTGGTGGACTCTTCCGAAGGCGCAGCCGGAGGGCCGTTGCTCACCCCACAACAGCTGAGTAGAGCGCGCCGAGGGCCACTGTCAGTGACCAGCGAAGGGACCGGAGGCGGGGTCCGGCTACTGGCAGTCCCGGTCCCCCGGACGGGGCATCCGCCGAGGGTGCTGGTGGTGGGAACCGGACGGAACCTTCCTAGCGAAGCTCTCAACCGAGTGCGCTGGGCGTTGCTCGTCGGTGGACCTTTGGGGGTCGGGCTGAGCGGGATCGGTGCCTGGTTCCTGGCCGGCGCCGCACTTCGGCCGGTCGAGCGGATGCGGTCCGAGGCCGAAGTCCTCACAGCCAGGGACCCCGAGGCGCGCTTGGCGGTGCCGGGGACCCATGACGAGGTCGCCCGCCTCGGACGAACACTCAATGCGTTGTTGGATCGGCTTCACCGCGCCTTGGCCCAGCAGCGTGACTTCGTGGCGGACGCCGGGCACGAGCTGCGCACCCCTCTCGCCCTGCTGCGCACCGAGCTTGAGCTCGCGAGGCGCCCCGATCGGACCAAGCAGGAGCTGATTGACGCGGTCGGCCACGCCGCGCGGGACACGGAGAGGTTGATCAGGCTGGCTGAGGACCTGCTCTTGCTAGCCCGAGCCGATGACGTCGCGGCGCCGCTCCATCTGGAACCAGTCCGCCTGGACGCGGTGGTCAAGGACGCACTGAACGCAGTCGAGCCCCGTGCTGCTGGCGAGAACGTGCAGCTGCTCGATCTCTCATCCCCGGTGATCGTGGAGGCGGACCGAGACCGGCTGCGCCAGATAGTCGACAATCTCCTCGACAACGCACTGCGGTTCGCCCCCCCTCGCAGCGTCATCACCGTTGAGGTGTCCACAGCTTCCGGGCGCCCAGAACGCGTCGTACTCCAGATCAGCGATCGGGGACCAGGCTTCCCGCCGGAGTTTCTTCCCCATGCTTTCGAGCGGTTCCGGCGCGGCGATGCCGCCCGCAACGCCCGCGACGGTGGGTCCGGGCTGGGCCTGTCCATCGTGGCCGCCCTGGCACGGGCCCACGGTGGGACGGTGACTGCTGCCAACCAGCCCACCGGCGGAGCCTGCGTCCGCGTGGAACTCTCGACGCTCGGGGCCGACGAGCTCGACCAAATGTGAGCGTCCACATACTCGGCTCACGCTCATCTCAACGTCCCTGGCGCAGGCTCTAGTCGTAAGCACCCACCAAGATGACAGGAGATCAAGGATGAGAAGGTCCCAGAAGATGGCCGCAGTCGCGGCGTTCACGCTCGCGGTCGCAGGCGTCGGCACCGCCGCCTTTGCGTCGACCAGCACGGCTTCACCGCGGCCCAGCCATGCATCCGTGGCCAAGCCGAAGGCCGCCAGCAGCACCGACACCGACAACGTGCAGCAGGGCGACCAGACCACCCCGGATGTCGCGGGAGCAAAGTCGTCCGAGGCAACGTCCGAGGAGTCCTCAAGCGAGTCCGAGAACGCACCGAGCGATGGTCCCGGCGGTCACCAGGACCCCGCTGGTGACGTCCAGCACGAGGGCGGGAACAGCGAGCAGTGACCGCTCGCTAACTCAGCCGACGGGTCCGGTCCTCCCCCCCGAGGACTGGGCCCGTCACCATCGATTGGCAGAGATGCTTCTGGAGGACCAAGACCTACCGGGGGTAGACGGCGACGAAGTCGCGCGAGGTGTGGGTGAAGTAGCGGTTGGCGGGCCGCTTGTAGTCGGGCATGAGGCTCTTCGGGACCCCTGCTCGATAGCTCATGAAGGACACCCAGGCCGGGTTGATATCGAGCTCCATCGCCCGCACGCAGCCCGCTCGCTTGAGGATCAGGGCGAGCGTGTTCGCGGACAGTGCGTTCCCGGACACGTATACCGGGTCGCCCTGACGAGTGACCCCGACGCCGGACCGGTAGATGAAGTACGCGCCACCGAGGGTCAGGCCCCATGAGAACTGCGGGCTCGTGTCCACGTTGGCGGCGATCTTGCCGTGGTCTATGAGCATGCCGAGGTTCTGTCGTACGCCGACAACATCCGGGGCCATGCGGACCTCGTGGCCCCAGCTCCCGAGTGTCATAGTGCCGTTGCGGTGGAAGACCTCGGAGGCAGCCCCAGGGCGGAGCGCGCCAGCCGTCTTGCCGTCCAGGTAGAACCCGCCGCGGGCGTCCGCCAGCTTGAAGGCGCCGTTCCACGTGGCGACCAGGCCGCGGCGCTGGTTCGGCGGAATCCAGTCGGGCACCCTCCACGAGCCCCCTGGCTCCGCGAACCCCGGGTGCAAGTGGTAGGAGAGCAGCTTGTGGCTCATCCAGACAACCCCGGAGAGGTACGACGTGTGCTTGGCGTCTGGGCGCAGGAACGCCGCCTGCACGGCAGGCCGGCCATGGACAGTGACGAGGGTTCGCCAGGTTCCCTCGCCCCGAAGCCCAGGGTGGGCGAACGGGCGCAACGGGCGCAACGGGCGCAACGACTTGCTGTGGTGCACCCGGGAGCTGTGCGTCGCGGGCGCGCGGAGTAGCCCTGGCGCGGGGGCGCCTCCGATCGCCGGAGGGTGCATGCGGTACTGGAGCTTCTCCAGGCTCAGCACCACAACGCCCAGCCCGTGGTTCCGTCCCCACTCGGCGAGACGCGCGGACACACTGTCGGTGCCGGGGGCCGCGAGGGCCGATCCCACCGACCAGGTCAGCCACAGCAGGAACGTCGCCAAGACGGCCAGCACCACGCGCCGGAACCGGCGTTGGCGAGGTGTCAACCTCTTCCGCTTCCGGACCGAAGCTGACTTGGCGCCACCGGCGCCCGGAGGCTTGTCGGTCAAGGTCATCTGCGTCCATCCAAACGTGCCCGAGGTGATGGGAGCAGTCGGCGTCCCGACATTCCATCAGTGCCGCAGACGATAACCCAGGTTTCTGAGACGATCGCCCGGCGTTTCTAAGAGATTCTCAGCGCCAACGTCCATGCTTCTCACCATGTGTGTGGGGTATGCGGTAGTCAACATCCGGTCGACAGCTGGGGGGAGGTTCCGATGAGGTCGGCCGTTCTGCTCCGCGCCGCCCGGCCGCGGCACTGGCTGAAGAACGTCCTGGTGGCGGCGGCGCCGGTTGCCGCCGGAGTGGCCCTCCAGCCCCGGGTCCTGGCCCCTACGCTGGTGGCGTTCGTCGCGTTCTGTCTGGCTGCGTCGGGGATCTACCTCGTCAACGACGTCCTCGACATCGAGCTGGACCGGGACCATCCCCACAAACGGCTCCGTCCTGTTGCGTCTGGGTCGCTCTCGGTTCCGACCGCGGCAACCGTAGGGGCCGTCGTACTCCTGGCGGCGCTGGGGCTGTCCGTGCTGGTCTCCGTGCCTCTGTTCCTGGTGCTGCTGGTGTACGAGCTCATCCAGCTCGGGTACTGCTTCGGCCTCAAGCACGAGCCCGTCATCGAGCTCGGACTGGTCTCGTCGGGGTTCGTGCTGCGCGCTGTCGCCGGGGGGGTCGCAAACGACCTCCCGCTCTCGAACTGGTTCCTGATGGCGGGTGGCTTCGGCTCGCTGTTCATGGTGGCCGGCAAGAGGTACGCCGAAGTCCTCCTCGCCGAGCGCACCGGCCTGCTCATCAGGCGCGTGCTGAGCCGGTACACATCGACGTTCCTGCGCTTCGTGTGGACGGTCGGGGCTGGTGCGCTGATCATGACCTACGCACTCTGGACGTTCGAGCGGCGCGGCAGTGACAACAACATCTGGACACTGGTCTCGCTGGTACCACTGGTGTTCGGGGTGCTGCGCTACGCCCTCGACATCGACTCCGGCAGCACCGACGCACCGGAGCAGATCGTGGTGACGGATCGGGTGTTGCTCGTGACCGCCGTACTGTGGGCCGCCTCGTTCGTGGTCTCGGTCTACGCGTGAGCGCGGTTGAGCTCAGATCGGCAGCCGACGGAACACGACGCGGGGGACGTGCCGCAACGCCGACATCACCCAGCGCAGAGGCGGCGGCGCCCACGCCACCGGCCTGCGCGCGCGGATCGACGCAACCGTGACGGCCGCGACCTGCTCTGGCGTCTGCGCAAGGGGGGCCGCGTCGAGGCCGCCGGTCAGCTTGGTGCGAACGAAGCCCGGACGCACCACCAGCACGTCCACGCCGTCGGCACGCAGCGCCTCGCCAAGCCCCTGGAAGAACGCGTCGACACCGGCCTTGGTCGAGCCGTAGACGAAGTTGGATCGCCTGGGGCGTTCGCCCGCGACCGAGGACAGTACGACGATGCTGCCGTGACCCTGCCTCCGCATCCGCTGGGCCAGCAGCACGCCGACCGCAACAGGCGCGAGGAAGTTGACCTCGGCCATCTCGACGGCAGCGTCGACCTCCTGCCAGGCGCGCTCCTGGTCGCCGAGGATCCCGAAGACGACCAGTGCGACATCGACGTCACCAGAGCCGAAGGCGGCCGCAATGGCCGGCTCGTACGTGGTCCGGTCGGTGGCGTCGAAGTCCACCATGGCAACCTCGAGGCCGGTCTGACGCAGTCCTTCGGCAGCCGCCGTCCGACGTTCGCCCGGTCGCCCGGCCAAGACCACATGGCATCGAGGAGCGTGCCGGACGAGCTCGCGAACCGTCGCCAGCCCGATCTCTGAGCTGCCGCCGAGCAACAGCACCCGCTGCGGGTTCCCCGTCGAGTCGATCACAGGCCTAACCTTCTCGAGAGGTCCGAGCTCCACATGCGTCCCGGATCTACGGACTCCCTGACCTCGCGCCACTCGTCGAGGCGAGGGTACATAGCGGGCAACAGAGTCGCTGGCAGCCGAGAGTCCTTGGCCAGATACTCCCGACCCCCTGCGCTGAGCACCACGGTGTCCAGTCGGTCAAGGAGGCCTACCAGACCCGATGGCCCCGCCGGGAGGTCGAGGGCCAGCGTCCATCCGGGAATCGGGAAGGACAGATGCCCGGGGCCCGCCCCGCCGAAGCGCTTCACGACGGCCAGGAAGGAGCCTTGGCCTGCGCTGCCGACCAGCTCCAGGCACTGCTCGAGCGCCCGCTCGGCACCAAGCGGCACCACCATCTGGAACTGCACGAACCCACGCGGCCCATAGATGCGGTTCCACCGACCGACCCCGTCGAGGGGATGGAAGAACGTAGCGACGTCCTGGATCTCTCCGCGCCGCTCCCCGGGAGTCTTGAAGTACCAGGCCTTGTTGAACGCGCCGACCGAGACCTTGTTGAGCAGGCCGCCGGGGAACACCGGCGGTGCCACGAGCCGCTGTCTCGGGTGGAAGTCGAGGGGGCGCCTGCCCTGCCTCTCCGAAAGCTGGTCTCGGCGGGCCGACCATCCGCGGGTCAGCACGGACCGACCCAGCGACCTGCCGCGGGCCAGAGTGTCGACCCAGGCGACCGAGTACGTGTAGCGGTGGTCCTCCTCGCTCATGCGCCTCAGGAGCTCGTCCAGGTCGGGGATCCGCTCGGTGTCCACCACGCAGTACGCGGTCTCGACGCGCTTGAGCCGCACGGTGGCACTCAGGATCACCCCGGTAAGCCCCATCCCGCCGACAGTGGCCCAGAACACCGGGTCGAGGGGACCGACCTCACGCACCGTACCGTCGGCGAGCAGCAGGGTCATGGACACCACGTGCCGCCCGAAGCTGCCGTCGAGGTGGTGGTTCTTGCCGTGTACGTCGGCGGCGATCGCCCCGCCGACCGTGACCTGGCGGGTCCCGGGCGAAACCGGCACGAACAACCCCTTCGGAAGCAACGTCCGCATGAGGGCATCGAGACTGACCCCCGACTCGACCCGGACCAACCCGGTGTCCGCGTCCACCGACAGGATTCGGTTTCGCTGGGTCATGTCCAGCACCGTCCCGCCGGCGTTCTGGGCGGCATCGCCGTAGCTGCGACCGAGCCCACGCGCAAGCAGCCCCCGACCGCCGGCGTCCATCACGCTCCGGGCCAGCTCGGCATCGTCTCCGGCCGGAAGAACGTAGGCCATGCTCGGCGACGTCCGCCCCCAACCGGTCAGGATCTGTTGGGACGCCACCGTCACCTCCGTTCCTAAGACGACACTCCTCCCGCCCAGTCTGGCCCATGGTCCACGACCTGGTCTTGAGAGGAAAGCCCGTTGCCCCATCCACGGTGCGACCGAAACACTTGCGGACATGGATCTGGAGGTAGTCACGTCGGCCGATCGGCCCGACCTCATGAGCCAGGCAGGCACCGCTTTTCGCGAGCGATGGCCGGAGTTCATCTTCCACGACCCGGTGCCGCCGCTGTACATCGACCGCGTCGCCCGGTACTTCCGCCAGTACGACGTCCTGCTCCACGAGGGAGAGCGAGTCGCGGCCGGCGGTTGGGGCGTGCCCTTCGTGTGGGACCGAACACCGGACGGACTCCCGGAAGGCTACGACGCAACCCTGGTGGCCGCGGTCGAGGAGCACGAGGCGGGGCGTGCTCCGAACGCCTTCAGCTTCATGGCCGCCGTCGTGAACCAGGAGTACGACCGGCGGGGACTTGCCACCCAGGCTCTCACGGCGCTTATGGACCGAGCCACTCAAGCCGGCATCCTGCATGTTTTCGCGCCCATCCGCCCCACGTGGAAGCACCGTTACCCGAACGTAGGGATGGCCGAGTACGCGACCTGGACCGGTGAGGACGGTCTGTCGGTCGACCCTTGGATCCGCACTCATCAGCGGATGGGCGCCGTGATCGTCTGCCCGGCGCCCAACTCCATGGTCATCCGCGGAAAGGTTGCCGAGTGGGAGACCTGGGCCAAGATGGTCTTTCCCGTCTCCGGCGACTACATCGTCCCTGACGCCTTGAACCTGCTCCACGTCGACTGCGAGAACGACACAGCGGTATACCGCGAGGAGAACCTCTGGATGCAGCACCGCTAAGCGCGCGCATCGCCCCAACACGAGATGCTGCTGTCGGCTGAGATGCACCGGCTAACCTCGGCAGGACGATGTGGGATCCCACCCTGACCACGCGGCGCCGTCGAGCCGCCGCCCGGCAAGCCGATTCCGTACCCTCGCTCGTCCCCGTCCTGGTAGCCGTCCTCGTCGCCGTCCTGATCGGCGGCTGCTCCGACTCGCCTGACCGCAACGGCACGTCTGCCGGGTCGACCGTTACGTCGACAACGGACCCGACCTCGTCGACGCCGCCCACGCCTTCGCCGAGCACCACCCGGCCGCCCCGGACCCGTCCCCCTCGGCACGTCCGGCCGCGTCGGACGCGTCCCCCTCGGCACGTCCGGCCGCCCCGGGACACCGTCACGGCGGCCACGCCCCACCAGCTTGTCGGCCTGGTCCGGATCGTTGCAAGCATCGGCAACAACGGCCAGCGCGAGACCAGTACCGGCATGGTTCTCAGCAGCGACGGCAGGGCGGTCACCAACAACCACGGAGTCGCCGGAGCCACTGCGGTGCAGGCCACCGTAATGAGCACCGGACGCGCCTACACGGCTCGTGTCATAGCCGCCGACCCGGGCCGTGACGTTGCCCTGCTCCACCTGGACGGCGCGTCGGGACTGGCCGGCGTGACCCTCGCCCAGCGCGACGCGGCAGTGGGCGACCGGGTCACTGTCGTCGGTGACGCGCGGGGCCTGCGGTTCACGTTCACCGCTGCGACCGGCACCGTCCTCGCCCACAACCAGACCCTCGTGGCCCCAGCCACAGCCACCACGCGAGGCGAGCGGCTCACCGGGTTGATGCTGAGCACCTGCAACGCGGTCACCGGTGAGTCCGGCGGACCGACATACGACGCGGATGGCCGCGTAGTCGGCATGACGACGGCCGCCGTCCGCAGCAGCCGCGGCCTCTACGGTGTGGCGATCCCGAGCCGCGCCCTGCTCACGATCCTCCGTGACCTCGAGCGCCGGTCCGGCTGAGCTTCATCGCGGGAGTTCCTGGAGAGCCCAGGAGTTCCCATCCGGGTCGCTGAAATACGCGTACTTGACCCCTCCCATGTCGGTAACCCCCGAGACGCCGACGTCCTTGCTCAACAGGAGGCCCCGAGCTTCCTCGACGTCGTCGACGACAAGATGCAGGTTGAGCACCCGTGGAGCGTCGGGGTCACTGATTCCGACGCCGACGACGATCGAGCACGCTGAGCCGGGCGGGGTCAGCTGGACGACCCGCAGCCCGTTGCCAGGTTGGACGTCGTGATCGAGGTTGAATCCCAGTCGGTCTAGGTAGAACTCCATGCTCCGGTCGACGTCTGAGGTCGGAAGCGGTACGAGCTCCAGGCGCATGTCCATGGGTGAAGTCTCCTTGAAGCAGATGAACTTCGAGTGGCTACAGGCGCCCGGACTTCACGACCCGGCTCAGGAACTGCTGCGTCCGCTCCTCGCGGGGGTTCTCGAAGATGTCCTGAGCAGTCCCGCGTTCGCAGATCGAGCCGTTGTCGAGGAAGCACACCTGGCTGGCGATCTCCTTGGCAAAGCCCATCTCGTGCGTCGCCACCAGCATCGTGAGGCCTCCCTTGGCCAGCTCGCGGACGATCTCCAGCACGTCACCGACCAGCTCAGGGTCCAGCGCAGCGGTGATCTCGTCGAGCAGCATCACCCGAGGCTGCATGGCAAGCGCTCGGACGATCGCGACTCGCTGTTGCTGGCCACCTGAAAGGCTGTCCGGGTAGGCCTCCGCCTTCTCCGCCATGCCTACTGACTCCAGCAGCACCATGGCACGCTCGCGAGCCTGCTTCGTGGGGAGCCCGTCGATGCGGATCGGAGCCAAGGTGATGTTGTCGATCACCGACATGTGCGGGAACAGGTTGTAGCTCTGGAAGACGATTCCCACGTCGCGGCGTAATACGTTCAGGTCGACACCGGCACCGGTCACGGTATCGCCGTCGATGCGGATCACGCCGGAGCTGATCTCCTCGAGGGCGTTCACGCACCGCAGTAGGGTCGACTTGCCGGACCCGGAAGCGCCGATGAGGCAGACCACCTCGTGGCGCTCGACGTTCAACGAGACGCCCTTGAGCACCTCGTTGTGACCATAAGACTTGTGGACGTCCTCGATCTCCAGGAACCCCATCACTGCCCCGCCCGGCGCGCGGCGTCGCGGTCGATGAGGTAGTCGACGAACCTGGCCTGCGGGATCGTGATCACGATGAAGAAAGCGGCCGCCAAAGTAACGGGCGAGAGGTTGAACAGCTGGCTCTCCCACAGTTTGGAGATCAGCACGACCTCGGCGATAGCCGCCGTGGACAGCAGGGCGGTGTCCTTCTGCAGGCTGATGAAGTCGTTGAGCAGTGGAGGGATGACGCGGCGGACCGCCTGCGGCACGAGCACGGTCCGGAGCGTCTGCGTGTAGCTCAGACCCAACGACCGGGCAGCGGCGCTCTGGCTCGGGTGGATCGAGGACAGCCCGGCGCGGTAGACCTCCGCGACGTAGGCCGAGTAGGTCATCGTCAGGGCCACGATACCGAGCCAGACCGTCGGCCAGTGAGCCGTCGCCGGAATGGCCAAGGGGGTGCCGAACACGATCAGCAGGATGGTGACGATCGCCGGGATCGCCCGGAAGATGTCGCAGTACACCACCGCGATGAGGCGGAGTGGCGCTCCGGCCCGACCGGGCAGCATCCTCATGATGGCGAGGAGCAGTCCGAAGGCGAGCACCAGCACCTGGGCGACCAGGGCCACCCAGATGTTGGTCCAGAAGGCACGGATCATCTGGGGGAACGACTTCTGCCAGGCGCTGGCGGTGAAGAACGTCTGCGCGACGCCTCCGGAGTTGGCAAAGGCCATCAGAAGCAGCCCGGCCACGATGATGGCCGCCGCTGCATACCCCATGGCAATCTGCGCCTCCTCGCGACCCGCGGCAGCAGCCCGTCGCGCCGGCACCAGCTGTCCGTCTCGCAGCAGCGACGCCCGCTCGCGCGCGGCCGAGAAGGACCGGAACGTCGGCCACAGAGGGTAGAGCGACACGATGACGAGCAGCGACCCCACTGCCGTGGAGACGATGCCGCCATGGTTGTAGTTGCGGAGACGGGCCGCCGCCGCAATCATGAGGAGGATCCCGGCAACCGAGAAGAGAAGTCCCACCGACGCGACTCGCGCCACCGGGCGCGGCTGGCTCGGGGCGGGACCGGGCTGCAGCTCGTCGCTGACGAGCCCTGAAGCGGTCATCGCCTCGGCTACTTGATCGTCCAGACCGGCACCGATGACGGGTCGCCACCGAAGGCCGGGCCCAGGTAGGACTTGGACAGCTGGTCGGTGGTGCCATCGGAGAGCATCGTCTGGATCCCCTTGCTCAGGGCGCTCTCGTTGGCCGAGCCCTTGGGGTAGATCGCGCCGTACTTCTCGCCGGTCTTGTACTGCCCGGCCACCTCGAGCTTGCCGCCCGTCGACTTCGCCTCGGCGAGCACGATGGCCGTGTCGAGGAACGCCGCGTCTACCTGGCCGGACAGCACGCCCTGGTAGAGCGTCTGGGAGTCCGGATAGATCTTGACGTTGCACTTGAGCTGTTTCTGGATGAAGGGGACCGAGGTCGTGCCGGAGTAGGCCGAGCACTTCTTGGACTTGATGTTGCTCTCGGTCACGCCGGAACCCTTCTTGGTCAGCACGCCGATGTTGGAGTCGAAGTACGGCGTGGAGAAGTCGACGACCTTGGCCCGCTCGGCGGTGATCGAGATCTCCGCGAGCGCGAGGTCGAAGCTGTTGGTCCGACCGGCGACCAGCTGGTCGAAGGACACGTTCTTGACCGTCACCGATTTCAGGCCCGCCATGTTGGCGAGGTTGGCAGCCAGGCAGTACTCGTACCCGCTCTTGATCGACGATGGCGTCGTGCCGTTCCACCAGCCCTGGGCGGGGAGCGTGGTTTCGACCGTCAGCGTCCCCGCCTTGGCCGGCTTGATCGAGATGCTGCCCTTCTTGCTCGTGACCTTGCAGTCTCCGAAGCCACCCGAGGCCTTGGACGAAGAGCCCGACCCGCACGCAGCCAAGGACAGCGTCAGCGCGAGTGATGCGGTGAGAGCGAGGGTTCGCTTGAGATGCATGAAGAGCCTATTCTTTCCGGCGGCGAGAACGAAGATGGATACTGCTTGTGCAGCAGGCTTGCCCTCCGCGCCTGCCGAGTCAAGGACATCGGAGTCACGATCGGAAATGCCTCCGGTCCGTGCGACGTTCGCAAGATCACCGTGCACGAGGGCTGGTCCGGTGATCTCTACCGCATTCCGGGTGGATATTGCGCTGGAGGCGGGCAGGCTGACGGAACCGCGGGCACGCCGAGACGCGCACCTACGCGAAGCGTGATTCGGACCAGATCTGGGCCGACGAGGGCAGTAACGGCGCGGCCGCGCGCTCGCGCAGCGGCACTTCCGTGCGGTTCCCGACTGCTGTGGTCCCGTGGGGCAGCGATCGGGCCGCTGGCAGCTTGGATGCCGCCGGGCTGTATGGGCGCCAAACGCTGCGGCGGGCGTCCGCTGGAGTCAGGTGACGCCTAGATTGCCTCGCTGTGCGAGGGCAACCATGCCAACCATGAGGTCGACCGCGGCTCGGTTGGAGAGACCTTGGGTGACACATAGCGATCGCCAGGTGGAGTACGCGGCCGCGTGCGCTACAGCGGCTCGAACGGTTCTGTCACGCCGACGCGGAAAGGGCTCTAGAAGCTGTGTCAGCCATCGCCGTTCGGCGGCGGCCCGGTTTGCCGCGACGCGCGGCGGCACGGCCTCTACGTCTCGGTGGATGAGCGAGATCATCTGGGCTCCGGCCCGGTAGTAGCGGTAGATGTCGACCATGCCCGCATCGAGTCGACTGAGCGGATCGACCTGGGTCCACGTGTCCGGGTCAGGAATCGGCTGCCGAGACATCCACTGTGCGGAACAGGCGAGGAACAGGGACTCGGCGTCGGGGAAGTGCCGGTAGACGGTTGCCCGGGTCACACCGGCTCGTTCGGCGATGGCCGAGACAGTGGTACGCCCGGGACCGAGAGTTCCATGCAGGGCTTCGGCCGCTTCGACGATGCTTGCCTTGGTGCGCGCTTCGTTCTCGGTGCGCTTCGTCTTCCGATAGCGCCGCCTTTCGGTGGAACACAGCTGTTCGTCCAACCTCTTGACACCTTCTCTCGCTCGAGAGACTCTTTGGTTATACACAAGTGTACTTTGGAAATCATAAGGGAGTGCAATCATGGATCGTGTCGAAGTTCCGGAGCTCACCGTGGTGCGTCCGGGTGAGGGGGTGGAGCGCGACCTCGGGACCATCGGCGTGGTATTCAAACTCTCCGGCGAACAGACCAATGGCCAGGTTTCGATCGTCGAGCACCCCTTCCCTGTGGGTGCGTGCGTTCCTCCGCACATGCACACGCGCGAGGATGAATACTCCATCGTCACCCAGGGTGAGATCGGCTTCCGTTCCGGGGACCGTGAGGTCGTCCTCGGGGCTGGCGGCTATATCACCAAGCCGCGCGGGGAAACCCATACCATGTGGAACGCCGGGGACACACCTGCGCGCATGGTCGAGGTCATCAGCCCCGCCGGTTTCGAACACTTCTTCTGGGAGCTGGGCGGTCTAATGGCGACCGGGGGGCCGGCGCCGCAGGCACTCACCGCCCTCGCCGAGGAGCATGGGCTCGTGTTCGAGAACCCGCCCTGGCTCAGCGATGTGGTCGCGCGATACAACCTCAACCCGCCGCCCGGTAGCTGACCAGGTCTCGGACGTCCCTCGGCACGGTGTGCAAGACCGGCTGCTCCGCGCTGGGCAGGTAGGCGCGCCGTGCCCAACCCAGAATGATGCAGACCTAGCGGCCGGTTGCGAGGTTCAGCCCAAAGGAAACCGAGCGGACCTGTGATCGTGCAGTCGAGCAGCGTGAGGCGAAGTCCTCCGCCCTGCTGTGGGCAGCATGCGAGCAAGGAGCCCGAAGTAGGCGGTTGACCTGCGGGTTCACACGTTGAAGCGGAACGTTGAAGCACTCTTAGGAGCATGACGAACCCTTGTCGTGCATTGGCTCTGACCTGCGCAAACAATGTCTCTTGATCTTCGGGTCCAGCGTTGACGACGGTGGTTCTTTCTGGTGCTAGTGAGGGCAGATTGAGGGTAGAGCGCCCCTACCCACCTCGACCTCTCGGCGAGACGCTAGCGGTCCGACTCACCTCAGACCGCGGCCGCGCTGGATTGCGCTGCGCACACCGCCCAGATTGACGCACGTTCGGCGCGTTGCGGTTCGACGACACCCGAAGATGAGTGTTCAGGCAGGTTTGATGTTGACGTTGCGGTGAAAGACGTTGTCCGGGTCGTATTCGGCCTTGACGGATCTCAAGCGTGCCAGCTTGGCGTGGCCGTAGGTGGCCTGTAGGCGATCATCGTCGTACTCGGTCAGTGCATTGACGTAGGAGCCGTCGCCTTGAGCCGCGGGCTGCAGTGCGTCCCAAAATGACCTGACCCAGGCGCGGTCGGCTGCGAGTAGCGACTTCTCGGGGGCGACTGCGACCAGGAAGACCGAATACCGGGGTGTGCGTCCTCCGCCGAATGCGGTGTCGTTCTCATCGACGTCTGAGTACGCCCCGTCGAGTCGGTAGATCAACATGACCGAGAGTGGCGAGGTCTTTTGCGGTACGAATTCGGTGATGACCTCGACGACGACGTCGGAGAGGTCGGGCAGATAGGTTGCCTTCTGGTAGTGAAACTGGCCCCAGGCGTTCGCCTCGTCGAGCAGTTGTTGCAGCGCCATGTAGGGCATGGGGCCGACCATCTCGAACAGCGGCGGGAGGGCGGTGCGAATCTGATCGGCCACGTCGGCGTGCTGCGCAGCAGGTCCGAAGCCGGTGAGCAACAGGGCGTAGCCGGGTCGGAACCTGTGCGACACGGGGACGAAGGGTGCGGGGGGCGCGTTGAGGGCGGCGATCACCACGTTGAGCTCGCGCGGGAGGGTCGCGATCAGGTCTCGGCTGTAGCGCAGCAGCTCGGCTCCTTGCTCGAGGCTCCAGAAGAACAGCCCGAACTCCACCATGGGACCCACCTCGTGGAGCTGGAACTCGAACTCGGTGACCACGCCGAAGTTGCCACCCCCGCCCCGCAGTGCCCAGTAGAGGTCAGGGTGTTCGGCTGCGGAGGCCCGTAGGATCCGCCCGTCGGCGAGCACGACTTCGGCCGAGACGAGATTGTCGATGGTGAGGCCGGCCTGACGGGTCAGCCATCCCATGCCTCCGCCCAGGGTCAGGCCGCCAACCCCGGTGTGGGAGATCAACCCGGCGGGTACGGCGAGTCCGTGTTCCTGGCAGGCTGCGTCCAGGTCGGCCAGCGTCGCCCCTCCGCCGACACGGGCGCGTTTGGCCAGCGGATCCACGCTCACGTGGCGCATCGGGGTGAGGTCAATGACCATCCCGCCCTCGACGCTGGAGGCACCGGAAATGCTGTGTGCGCCTCCCCTGACCGCGATCTCGACGCCGCGTTCCCGAGCCCAGCTCAGGGCTGAGGACACTTCACCCGGCGATGCACACCGGATGATCAGAGCCGGCCGCAGTCCGATGTCGGCGTTCCACACCCTGCGGGCCTCCTCGAATCGCGGATCTTGGGGCGTGATGATCGATCCCGGCCGAGCCCCCAAGGAGCTGAGATCGTGCAGATCTTGGTCCACGGTGTGTGTCATCGCTGTTCCTCACTGTGTGCTGGCTGGGCCAGGGGTTCGGGGTGACGCAAACTCAGAGCCGGCCTGGACGGGCGAGGTGGCGTAGGTGTACGACGCACGCAGCAACGTCAAGACCACCTCGCGTTCGTGGCGATCGGGAGGCGCGTAGCTCAGCCGGCCGGTCGGGCCTATGAGTGCCGTCGGGCCCGCACGGCGGCGTCGTCCGCCATGCGGGCCTGGCAGCGACGGCTTAGTAGGCGTGCGTCTCCATAGACTCCAGGATGCTCGTCTCCGGCGTGCCGAGCTTTGCCGGCGCCTTCTCGGGATCGGGCCAGACGTCCCGGTGCATGACCTCGAGGAACTCCTCGGCCTCTGTCGGCGTCGGGAAGTCGAGATCCAGCTCGACCCGGTTGGGGTCCTCGTGCAGCCGGAGGATCCGGTAGCCCGTGGCGCCATGCGCCTGACGTCCGCCGGCGTCCTTGCCGAAGGCCTCGCGCCACATGTCATAGTCCTGCACCCTGAGTCGTACTCGCAGCGTGGTCATCGTTTCTCCTTTCCTGTTAGGCTAGTAGTATTCAATATCCTAGCTCTGTCATTAATATTCGCTACACTACTCCAATGCCGGACCCTGTCAAGTCCCGGAGCTACGACTCCCCACTGCGCCGTCAACAGGCTGCCGCCACGCGGGAGATGGTCATCAAGGCCGCCCAGCGACGGTTCGAGCACGACGGCTATCAGGCGGCATCAGTCCCGGCGATCGCGGCAGAGGCTTCGGTCTCGCCCAAGACCGTGCACATGGCCTTCCAGACCAAGGCGGGTCTTCTCCGCGCGGTGTGGGAAGCTCGGCTGGCAGCCGACGAAGCGGCAGTTCCGGTGTTTCAGCGACGTTGGTTCCGCGACCTCGTCGCTGATCCCGATCCCGAGGGGAAGCTGCGGCGCCTGGCCAGCCAGGGGCGCGAGGTGAAGGGCCGCTCGGGTGACCTAATGGAGGTCATCCGGAACGCCGCTGCGGTGGACAGTCAGATCGCGGAGCTGTGGGACGACATCGAGTCCAAGCTCCTCAACGTGCAACGCGCCGTGGTCGGTCAGCTGGAGGCCATCGGCGCGTTGCGGCAAGACCTGGGCGTCGACTCGGCCAGCGACGTGCTGTGGACCCTCAACCACCCCAGCGTGTGGCACCTCCTCGTGCGTGGTCGAGGATGGATGCCGGAGCAGTACGAGCAGTGGACCGGCAACGCATTCTGCGCCGAGCTGCTCGAGGGCTGGCAGCGAGACCGTGGTCGCCCGGCGCCGGGCGGCGCACGAGGTCGGAGTGACGCCTGACCACCAAGTCGAACGTCCTGCCATCGCTGACCCCAACGGAATCAGCATCAGGGCCCTTTGAGGTTGCGTCTTATCGGCTCTCCTCTGTTGTCAAGGCACTGGGATCGGCTCTTTGGAGTGTGCGCCGGCGCTCGTCGCCGTCAAGGTCGTTGGTCCGGTGGGGCGCGCTCCCCCTTGACGGCTCCGCCGCGTCGGCGCGTGGGCTGGGGAGCCTAGCCGACGCGGGGTTCGCACGGGTCGTGATGGCCGGTGGCGTCGTGGGGGCGGGCCCGGGAAGTGGCTGATCCGAAGTGCCGGTGTGCGGGTGCGAGCCGGACGCGCTGGACTGAGGAGTCGCTCCGCGGCTCCCGGGAGTCCCGGCCCGCGGCGTGCACTGCCTTTGTGTCGGCGAGGAGCTGGCGATAGAGGGCGTCGGAGATCCTGCGCCTGAGCAGCGCAAGGTTTTAGACCAGCACGTTGCGCTGGGCCTGTGCAGCGAGTGGCCCTTCGCAGGCGCGACGACGTTCCGCCCACCAGAACACCGTCGGCTACCGCTGGCGGACCACGCTGTCCAGCACTGGGGTCGAGGGCGTCCGGCTCCACGACCTGCGGCACTTCTTCGCGTCCGGGCTGATCGCCTCCGGCTGCGACGTCGTGGGGGTCCAGCGGGCTCTTGGCCACGCCAAGTCGACCACCACACTGACCAGGTACGCCCACCTGGGGCCGACCGTCGATGACGGCGTGTGCGACGCCGCAGCCCGAAGTAGGCGGTTGACCTGCGGGTTCACACGTTGAAGCGGAACTCCACCACGTCACCATCGGCCATGAGGTAGTCCTTGCCCTCCATGCGGACCTTGCCGGCGGCTTTGGCCGCGGCCATCGAGCCGGCAGCCACCAGGTCGTCGTACGACACGATCTCGGCCTTGATGAAGCCCTTTTGGAAGTCCGTGTGGATGACGCCGGCCGCCTCGGGAGCCGTTGCCCCCTTGCGGATCGTCCAGGCGCGGGCCTCCTTGGGTCCGGCGGTCAGGTAGGTCTGCAGACCGAGGGTGTCGAAGCCGACCCGGGCGAGTACGTCGAGCCCCGGCTCCGTGACGCCCGTCTCGGCGAGCATCTCCCGGGCCTCGTCGTCATCACCGAGCTCGACGAGCTCGGCCTCGAACTTCGCGTCGAGGAAGATCGCCTCGGCGGGAGCGACCAACGAGCGCATCTGTTCTTTGAGCTGCTCGTCCGCCAGCTCGTCGGCGTCACAGTTGAAGACGTAGATGTAGGGCTTCGATGTCAGCAGCATCAGCTCGCGGATCAGCGCCCGATCGACCGACGAGGAAAGGATCGGCGTACCCGCCTCGAGTGCCGCCTGCGCCTCCTTGGCCGCACCGACGGCCGGGACCAGCGCCTTGTTTCCCTTGGCCTCCTTCTCGAGCCTCGGGATCGCCCGGTCCAGTGTCTGCAGGTCCGCCAGCATCAGCTCGGTCTGGATCGTGGAGATGTCGCTAGCCGGGTCGACCTCGCCGTCGACATGGGTGACGTCCTCGTCCCGGAACACCCGGGTCACCTGGCAGATCGCGGCGGACTCGCGAATGTGGGAGAGGAACTTGTTGCCCAGTCCCTCCCCCTCCGAAGCGCCGCGGACGATCCCGGCGATGTCGACGAACTCCACGGTCGCGGGCACGACCCGTGCGGAGGAGAAAAGCTCGGCGAGCGTGCCCAGCCGCTCATCGGGCACGCCGACCACGCCGACGTTCGGCTCGATGGTTGCGAACGGGTAGTTCGCGGCGAGCACGTCGTTCTTGGTCAGTGCGTTGAACAGCGTCGACTTGCCTGCGTTGGGGAGTCCGACGATGCCGATCGCGAGGGCCACGGGCGGCGAGTCTACGGGCGGCGGACACCCCCGCCGAATCGGCAAGTGGTTACGCCATCCACAGGCCACGAAGTCAGCCTTGGCCCGCTTAGGAGTCTCGTCCACTCTCGGGTGATGGGTACGCCGTTTGTCCCACGCTGCGGGCCGGCTCAGGGGTTGGCCATGCCAGTGCCGATAGACCACCTGGGTCTCGCCGGGCCGACCCGCGGCCAGGCCCAGGGGATTCGCTGGCGACGCACCAGCCGGGGTCGCTACGTGCCTGCGGAGGTGCCCCGGCCCTCCCGAGCAGCGGATCCTCGAAGCCGTCGTCCACCTCCCCGATGGCGGGGCATTCACCGGCTGGGCCAGCCTGCGGCTGCACGGCGGTGCCTACTTCACCGGGGCCGGCCGAGGGGTGCCGATTGCGACCGGGGGTGCCCGCCGACGAGGAGCGGGCGTCGAGTGTGTGCGCACCTCTCGGGTCGAGATGGTGTGCGTACGCGGGTCGCCATGCGTCGAGCCGCACGTAGCGCTTCTGCACGAGCTTCGGCGGGTCGGGCTGCGCGAGGGTGTCGTGCTGGCCGACCTGGCGGCCGCCGCCGGATGCGTCGAGTTGACTGGTCTCCGGGCACTGGTCGAGAAGCGCGGCCCACGCCGGCTCCTCGACGTCGTCGACCTCGCTGACGGCTCCTCCGCGTCGCCGCCCGAGTCCCTCACCCGTCTCGTCTGGATGCTGGACGCTGGCCTGCCCCGACCGCTGTGCAACCAGTCGGTCTACGACCTCCGAGGTCGCCTGATCGGGATTCCGGACCTGCTCGAGCCCGAGTCCGGCCTGATCTGTGAGTACGACGGCGACGAACACCGGCTCGCCGGACGCCGGCGCGTGATGCCGAGAAGGACGACCGTTATCGTCGCGCCGGATTGGAGCCGTTCCGCGTCGTCTGGCCGGATCTGCAGCGCCCCAAGATGCTCGTGGAGCGAATGCGGGCGGCGTACCAACGAGCCGCGCGAGACAGCGAGGTCTGCTGGAGGCGTGGGCGATGACCAGAGTGGTCGCTACTGCAGGAAATCGAGCCAGAATATCCTGCGTTGGCGACCATCTGACCCGACCGATGAGAGGGTGACCGGGTGCGACTGGCCACCTGGAACGTCAACTCGCTCCGCTCCCGGATCGGCCGGGTCGAGGCGTTCTTGGAGCGCCACGAGGTGGATGTGCTCGCCGTCCAGGAGACAAAGGCACGCGAGGACCAGCTGCCGCTGATGGGCCTGCAGGCACTCGGGTACGACGTGGTCGCTGCCGGCGTCAGCCAGTGGAACGGCGTTGCGGTGATCAGCCGGGTCGGGATCGAGGACGTGATGGTCGGCTTCGAGCAGATGCCCGTGTGGGACGGCGTGGCCGAGGCTCGGGCACTTGGGGCCACCTGCGGCGGCGTACGGGTGTGGTCCCTGTATGTGCCGAACGGCCGCAAGCCGGAGGACACGCACTACCACTACAAGCTCGAGTGGCTTGCGCGGCTGCGCGAAGCAGCCCGGGCGTGGACGGGCGACGTGGCGCTGACCGGCGACTGGAACATCGCGCCCCAGGACGAGGACGTCTTCGACATCGCCGCGTTCGCCCAGTCAACCCATGTCACCGCGCCGGAGCGAGCGGCCTTCCAGGCCTTCCTCGACGACGGGTACGTCGACGTCGTCCGCCCGCACGCGCCCGGACCGGAGGTGTACACGTACTGGGACTACTACCGGCAGCGGTTCGAGCGCAACCGGGGTATGCGGATCGACTTCGTCCTCGGCTCGGCGACGTTGGCAAAGCGGGTGACCGGTGCGTTCATCGACCGCGAAGAGCGGGGGGGCACCGGCGCCAGCGACCACGCGCCGGTCGTGGTGGAGCTGGCTTAGCCGAAGTTGTCGGTGTCGGCTGTCATGGTCGGGGCATGGACGTCGTGACCGCGTTGCCCTTGCTGGGCCTCGGCCTGCTCGTCGGCGTGCTTGCCGGAGTCCTGGTCGGCGCCCGCTGGGGGCGGCGCGAAGACCAGACGATCACCGGCGTACTGACCTCCCGCGGGGAGGACCAGGCGGTGATCCGGGACGGGCTGGACCGGCTGCACGACCGGATGCAAGACCTCGAGCAACAGCGGGTCTCCTGGCAGAGCCAGCTGCATCAGCAGGTCGACGACGTCCGGCACAGCACCGAAAGCCTCCGCCGGGAGACCAGCGCACTGGCAACCGCGCTGCGCAAGCCGGCCGTCCGGGGTCAGTGGGGCGAGTTGCACCTGCGGCGCAGCGTCGAGCTCGCCGGGATGGTGGCCCACAGCGACTTCCATGAACAGGTGCATCTGGCCAACCCTGACGGCGCCCGGCGACCCGACCTCGTCGTACACCTCGCCGGTGGCAAGAGCGTCGTCGTCGACGCCAAGGTCCCGCTCGACGCCTACCTCGACGCGCTGGCGGCCGGAGACCGCGATGACCAGGGCGAGCATCTGCACCGGCATGTCCGTCAGGTGCGTGCCCATGTGGACTCGCTGGCCCAGAAGAGCTACTGGCAGTCGCTGGCGCACACGCCGGAGTTCGTGGTGATGTTCCTGCCCGCTGAGTCGTTCCTCTCCGCTGCCCTCGAGACCGACCCCGGTCTGATCGAGTACGCCGCCAGCCGCGACGTCATGCTCGCCACCCCGACCACGCTGATCGCCATGCTTCGCACGATCGCCCACGGCTGGCGCGCCGAGAAGCTCGCGGAGCACACCCGCGAGATCCACGAGCTCGGCCGCGACCTGCACTCCCGACTCGGCGTGATGGGCTCACATCTGGACCGGCTCGGTCGTGCCCTCAAGGCGGCGACCGATGCCTACAACCGCACTGTCGGCTCGCTGGAGAGCAGGGTGCTCGTCACCGCGCGACAGTTCGAGGACCTCGGCGTGGCCGGGCCGTCCCGACACGGTTCGCACCAACCGGAGGGGGGCGCTCTGGCTGCACCAGCGCCGGTCGAGGAGGCTCCACGGCCGTTGACGGCGGTGGAGCTGCTCGAGGAGCTCTCCGAGCGCCGTGAGGAGCTCGAGCTTCCCGGCCCTCGGCGTACGGCGCGCCGTGCCGAAGGCGCCTGAAACGAGTCCTACCGTGACCTCGTGAGCGCACCCACATTGTGGGAGGAAGGCCAGTGGTCCGCGCGCCGGGTCACCGGGTCGTCTGCGCTCGGCTGTCTACTGCTGGCTGCTGCGAACCTTGCGGCCACCTCGCAGCTGGACCTCATCTTCGACGTCGGCTTCGTCCTGCTGTGCGTGGCGGGCGCCCTGTTGGTGCACCCGAGGTTCTTCTTCCGGGTCGCGGTGATGCCGCCGCTGTTGTTGGTCGGCGTCGCGGTCCTGCTGACGTTCACCATCCGCAGCCTCGTCGTGGGGTCGGGTGCCGGGGCGATCGAGAGTGTGATGTCCCTCCTGGTCACGCATTCGGCTGCGTTGTTCATCGGGTACGCCGGTGCGCTCGGCGTACTCCTGATCCGCAACCGGGTGATCCGGTCGCATCCGGCGCGCAGCTACCCCGACGAGGACTACTCGAACCTTGCGGTGGCCCCGCCGCCCACCCGGGTCACCACCGCCGAGCCAGAGGAGAAGTCCACCACCGTGGTGGGCTCGGAACCGCACTCGCCACAGTCGACGACCGCGTCCAGCCACTGACCGAGCTCCTCCTGGATCTGCCACCCCTGGGTCATCGGATCCTCCTCGCCGGGGCGCAACAACGTGCTGGACAACAGCGGCTCACCAAGCTCGGTCAGCAGCGCCTGCACCACGCGATGGTCGGGGATCCGAACGCCGACGGTCCGTTTCTTGGGATGCAACAGCCGTTTCGGCACCTCCTGGGTTGCCGGGAGGATGAACGTGTACGCCCCCGGCGTAGCCGCCTTGACTGCGCGAAACGCGGAGTTGTCGATCTGGACGAGCTGCCCGAGCTGGGCGAAGTCGCGGCAGACCAGGGTGAAGTGGTGCTTGTCATCGAGTCCGCGGATCGCCTTGATCCTCTCGAGCCCGGCCCGGTTGCCCATCTGCACGCCCAAGGCGTAGCCGGAGTCGGTGGGATAGGCGATCAGCCCGGCGTGGCGCAGCACCTCGACGACCTGTCGTACGGCACGCGGCTGGGGGTCGACGGGGTGGATGTCGACGAACCGAGCCATGCCCTAGGTGGTCTTGGTAGCCATACGTTGGTCTCGTCGCAGCTCCGGGGGCAGCGCAAAGATCAGCGACTCCTCGGCCGTGTGCACCGCCTTGGCGTCGGGATAACCGCGCTCGGCGAGGTACTGCAGGACTCCGTCGACGAGGTCCTCGGGGACCGAGGCACCCGAGGTGACGCTGACCGTGCGGGCTCCGTCTAGCCAGGTGTCGTCGATCTCGCCGGCGTCGTCGACCCGGTACGCCGCCTTGGCGCCCGCCTCGAGCGCCACCTCGACCAGACGTACCGAGTTGGAGGAGTTGCCCGAGCCGACGACGATCACCAGGTCCGCGTCCCGGGCGATCTCCTTGACGGCCAGCTGCCGGTTCTGAGTGGCGTAGCAGATGTCGTCACTCGGCGGGTCGAGCAGCTTGGGGAACCGCGCCCGGATGGCGTCCACTGTGGCCATCGTCTCGTCGACCGAAAGCGTGGTCTGGGACAGCCAGGCAACCTTCTCCGGATCGCGTACCACGACTCCGGCGACGTCCTCGGGTCCCTGGACCAGCTGGATGTTCGCTGGAGCCTCCCCAGAGGTCCCCTCGACCTCCTCGTGACCCTCGTGTCCGATGAGCAGGATGTCGTAGTCCTCGCCGGCGAAGCGCTTTGCCTCGTGGTGGACCTTGGTCACCAGCGGACAGGTCGCGTCGATCGTCTTCAGCCCCCGAGCCTTGGCCTGCTCGTGAACCAGCGGCGAGACGCCGTGAGCGGAGAACACCACGGTCTCACCTTCGGGGACCTCGTCGAGCTCCTCGACGAAGACCGCACCGCGCGACTCCAGGTTCGCCACGACATGCAGGTTGTGCACGATCTGCTTGCGGACATACACCGGGGCGCCGTACAGGTCGAGCGCCTTCTCCACCGTGATCACCGCCCGGTCCACACCCGCGCAGTAGCCCCGCGGCGCCGCCAGCAGCACCTCGCGGTCAGCATCAGCCGGCGAGAGGACGGCGGGAGTGCCGAGGTCGATGCTCATGGGTCCATGGTAGGTGTCGGGCCTTAGCCTTGCGCCGTGGCCATGGATACCTCACCGGAGCACCCGGCGCCGGTCCGCGCGATCGCCCAGGCCATCGGTGGCTGGGTCGAACGGTTGGGCGCCGTGTGGGTCGAGGGGCAGCTGACCCAGCTCTCCCGGCGCGGTGGGACGAACACCGTCTTCATGACACTGCGCGACAAGCTGGCCGACATCTCGATCGGGCTGACGTGTCCCCGTGGGGTCATCGACTCGTTGCCGAGCCCCCTGGTCGAGGGTGCCCAGATCGTGGTCTACGCGAAGCCGTCGTTCTACGCCAACCGCGGCACGTTGTCGCTCCAGGTCCGCGAGATCCGGCTGGTCGGCGAGGGCGAGCTGCTGGCCCGCCTCGAACGCCGTCGGCAGCTGCTCGCCGCAGAAGGTCTGTTCGCCGAGGCTCTCAAGCGGCCGCTCCCGTTCCTTCCACGCAACGTCGGCCTGGTCACCGGCGTGAACTCCGCTGCCGAACGAGACGTACTCGAAACCGCCAGGAGGCGCTGGCCCGGGGTCACCTTCACGGTGCGGTACGCCGCAACGCAGGGGGTTCATGCCGCCCGGGAGCTCATCGCCGCGGTCGTCGAGCTGGACCAGGACCACGACGTCGACGTGATTGTCGTCGCCCGCGGTGGCGGATCGGTCGAGGACCTGCTGCCGTTCTCCGACGAGGCGCTGATCCGGTGTGTCCACCAGGCCACCACCCCGGTCGTCTCGGCGATCGGTCACGAGCCGGACTCGCCGATCCTCGACCTCGTTGCCGACGTCCGCGCGTCGACTCCGACCGACGCGGGGAAACGAATCGTGCCCGACGTCGCCGAGGAGTCCCAGCGGGTGGCCCAGCTACGCGAGCGGGGCCGGGCGGCGGTCCTTCGGTGGGTCGTGCGCGAGAGCGAGCATCTCGCGGCGCTGCGCTCCCGGCCGAGTCTTGCCGACCCGCGCACCGGTCTCGCGGACCGGATCGACGAGACGCACCAGCTCCGCGACCGCGCCCGCAGGTCGTTCGCGCACACGCTGGACCGTTCAGCGGACGACCTCGGTCATCAGCTCGCGCGGGTGCGAGCACTCTCGCCGCTGGCCACCTTGCACCGCGGGTACGCCGTACTCGCCGACGAGCGCGGCCGGGTGCTCAGCAGCGTCGCGGGCCTGGAGGCCGGCCGGGTCATCGCCGTACGCGTCGCCGACGGCCGGCTGACCGCCACCACCACCGGAGTCGAGTCGATCGCTCTGCCCGACCTGGCCGAGAGAGACGAGGATGCAGATGGCTGACCTGAGCTATGAGGAAGCCCGCGACCAGCTCGTCGAGGTGGTCCGCACGCTCGAGCAAGGAGGCACCAGCCTGGCCGAGTCGCTCGCGCTATGGGAGCGCGGTGAGGAGCTGGCGAAGGTCTGCCAGCAGGCGCTCGAAGGCGCCCGGGCCCGGCTGGATGCTGCGATCGGCGACCAGCCGGACGGCTGAGCTGCGGGCTCAGTGGTCGGTCAGCCGCGCCACGAACGACCGGATCGCCGAAGGCGGGGCCGAGCCGACCACCAGCACCCGCTCACTGCCTGAGCTGCCTGAGCTGCCTGGGCTGCCTGGGCTGCCTGGGCTGCCTGGGCTGCCTGAGCCGTGGCCGACCGACCTGACCAGCGCGTAGTCGCCACCGCTGTCGGTCCAGCTCTGCCAGACCCGGCCCGCGACGCGCACGTCCTGGCCACGGGTGGCGTTCGGGTCGACGTACTGGGCGACCAGGTCGGACGCGGTGTCCTCGGACTCCTCCAGCCCCACGTACTTTCCGTCACCGGTGAGCATGCCCAGATGCCAGTGCGGACCGGTGCCGGTCACGTAGCTGGCGCTCGTGGGCCGCCAGCCGGTAGGCAGCGTCCGGGGGGCGTACGTCGCCAGCTTGCCGTCCGCGCGACCCGCCCTGACCATGGCGGCAAAGTCGACGGCCGGTATCGGCGTGGTGGCTGTGTCGTGCTGGATCACCCTGACCAGGAAAACCAACCCCACGAGCCCGAGGACGACGATCATCGCCGCTACCAGCCCGGACGTGTTGCGCTCGTACCGTGGCTGCGCGGCACCGGTGGGCTCGCTGCGTGGAGAAGAGGCGCTCATGTCGGCCTCCATCCTGCCAAGGAGGGCCCCACGGCCGACGGGCGGCAGGGCACTAGGCTCGCTCGGTGCTGTCGATCCTGCGCGATGTCGTGCCCTCGCTTGCACTGGCGGCGTTGCTCGTCATCGCCTACCTGCACCCTCCCCAATGGGTTGAGGCAGTGGCGGGTGTGTTGGCACCGGCAGTAGCGCTCAGCACCGGGGCGCTGGGGCGCACAGGAGTCCGTCGGGAGGTGGGCCACCTCCTTCCGGTCGTGGTCTTCCTCAGCGCGATCCTGGTCGTGTCGGAAGCTTGCCGGGCCGCGGGCGTCTTCGCGGCGATCGGCCAACGGCTGGCTCTGCTCGGGCGGCCCCAGCGGATCCTGGCGCTGACCTTCGCCGTTGCCACCGCGACGACGGTGGCACTCAGCCTCGACGCGACCGTGGTGCTGTTGACTCCGGTGGTGGTGGTCGCTGCCGCGAGCGCGGGCGTCGCGGGCCGGCCAGGTGAGCTCGCCTGCGTCAGGCTCGCCAACTCCGCCTCGCTGCTGTTGCCGGTCTCCAACCTGACCAACCTGCTGGCGCTGCCGAGCCTGGGCCTCTCGTTCGGCAGGTTCGCCTTGCTGATGTCGCCAGTGTGGCTGCTCGTCGTACTCGTGGAGTACGCCGCAAGCCGCTGGTGGTTCCGCCGCGACCTGCGCCGGCCACCCGGGCAGCTCGATCCCCACCGGTCGGTCCACCCAGAACCAGACCCGCTCCCCGCGTTTCCACTGACCGTGGTGGGCCTCATGCTGGTCGGTTTCGCGGTCACCTCCCCGCTGGGCATCGCGCCGGCCTGGGTTGCGGTTGCCGCCGCAACCATGCTGGTTCTGAGCCTGCTCAAGACCAGGCAGCTCACCCTCACCCGGGCGGCCCACAGCGCCAACGTGCCCTTCGCCATCTTCGTAATGGGCCTGGGCATCGTCGTCGCCGTCCTGTCCCGGACCTGGCTTGGGGATCTGGTTGCCCAGCTGGTTCCGACGTACGACGGTCTGGGGGCCCTGCTCGTCGTGGCCCTCATCGGTGCCGTGCTCGCGAACCTGCTGAACAACCTGCCGGCGACATTGTTGGTCGTCCCGCTAGTCGCCCCTCTGGGAGCCGTGCCCGCCCTGGCCGCGTTGGTCGGCATCAATATCGGCTCCTCGATGACCTGGACCGGATCGTTGGCCAACCTGCTGTGGCGCCGGACCCTGCGGGCCGCCGGCGTAACACCGCCCTCGCGGGACTTCCACCTGCTGGCACTGCTCGCCTCGCCGGTCGCCATCGTCTTGGGGGTGGTTGTGCTGGACGCCTGGGCCGGCATCGTCAGTTGAGGCGCAGATACTGCCCGAAACATCAGTAACACCCGCAGATACGGTACTGTTTCAGCGTGACCAACTACCGAGTTGCGGAAGCAGCGGAGATCCTCGGTGTCAGCGACGACACCGTGCGTCGCTGGCTCGACGCCGGCCGCCTGGAGTCGAGCCAGCACGGTGGCCGGACGGTGATCCCCGCCGTCGCCCTGGCTCGTGCAGCGCAACGGCTGCTCGACGACCCCGAACGGGAGCAACACCGGGCCTCCTCGGTCAGTGCCCGCAACCGGCTGCCCGGGATCGTGGTCTCGGTCAAGAAGGACTCGGTGATGGCCCAGGTGGAACTCGTGTGCGGGCACCACCGGATCGTCTCCTTGATGAGCGCGGAAGCCGCCGACGAGCTTGGGCTCGAAGCCGGTGTCCGGGCGATCGCCTCGGTGAAGTCCACCAACGTCGTCATCGAGCGGCCCTGATGAGCAGCCGGCGAGCGGCTTCGGTCCTCATGGCCATCCTCGTGGCCGTGGGCCTGGTGAGCACCGGTTGCGGCAAGGCCAAGGCACCAGGTGGGTCCAGCCAGGACCAGACCCTGACGATCCTCGCAGCGAGCTCGCTGGCCAAGCCGTTCACAGCGATGGCCCAGACCTTCGAGAAGCAACACCCCGGTACGACGGTCAAGCTCGTTCTCGGCTCCTCGGCGACGCTGGCGCAGATGACCGTCCAGCACGCTCCGGGCGACCTCCTGGTGACCGCCGACAGGCACACCATGGACACGGCCATCCACGGCAGCGGCGTCACCGGAACCGCCACCGTGTTCGCGAGCAACACCATGGAGCTGGTGCTTCCGGCGAACAACCCCGCCCACCTGCACCGCTTCGCGGACCTCAACCGCAACGGCGTGGTCTTCTTGACGTGCGTGCCGTCGGCGCCCTGCGGCGCGGTCGCCCAGAAGCTGCTCGCCAAGGACTCGATCACCCGTCAGCCGGCCAGCCAGGAGATAGATGTCAAGGCCGTGCTCCACAAGGTCGAGGCCGGCGGGGCCGACGCCGGTCTGGTCTACCGCACCGACGTCACGGCGGCTGGGAGCAAGGTGACCTCGCTGCCGATCCCGGGTGCGAAGGCTGACCCCAACACCTACCTGGCCGCGGTCACCGCCGCGTCCAACAGCAACGTGCTCGCCCGTGACTGGATCCGCATGCTGACCAGCGCCTCCGGTCAGGATGCGCTGCACCGAGCGGGCTTCGGTCCGGCATGAGCGCCGGGCTGGGGCCGGCCCCCGCCCGGCTGGTCCTGGTCGGCGCAGTTGCGGCTGGCTTCCTCGTCGTACCCCTGGTAGGCCTGGTCGCGGCCACTCCCTGGCCGTCGTTCTGGGCGGCGCTGACGAGCTCGGCGGCGCGCCAGGCGTTGTGGCTCTCGGTGCTCACCTCGACGATCGCCGCGCTGCTTTGCATGGTCTTCGGCCTTCCGCTGGCGTGGCTGCTGGCCAGGGTCGACTTCCGTGGCCGGCACCTGCTGCGAGGCCTGGTGACGGTGCCCCTGGTACTGCCGCCGGTGGTCGCCGGGGTGGCGTTGCTGAGTGTCTTCGGCTACACCGGCCTGTTGGGGGGGCCTCTACGCGCCCACTTCGGCACCCAGATCCCGTATACGACCCTCGCAGTCGTGATCGCCCACACGTTCGTCGCGCTGCCATTCTTCGTGATCAGCGTGGAGGGCTCCTTCCGGGCCACCGCTCCGGCCCTCGAGAGCGCCGCGGCAACCCTGGGCGCGGACCGATGGACGACGTTCCGGCGGGTCTCGTTGCCGCTGGCGGTACCCGGAGTCGTGGCGGGCGTGGTGCTGGCCTGGGCGCGCTCGCTCGGTGAGTTCGGCGCGACGATCACGTTCGCCGGCAACTACCCGGGTACGACGCGGACGATGCCGCTCGAGGTCTACACGGCCCTGCAGGACAACCCGGACACCGCCAACGCGCTCAGCGTGCTGTTCCTGGTGGTGTGCATCGGAGTCCTCATCGGGCTCCGGGAGCGTTGGCTCGGAGTCCGATGAGCCTGGCCATTGATGTCGACGTCCCAGGGCGGCTGCGTGCCCAGCTGGCTTGCGATGGCGGCGAGACGATCGGCCTGATCGGCCCCAACGGCGCCGGCAAGACCACGCTGCTGCAGGCGGTCGCGGGCACTCTCGACGGCGGTCGGTCATCGATCGTCGTCGACGGGCACGACTGGACCCGGCTGCCGCCACAGGAACGATCAGTCGGGCTGGTCTTCCAAGAACACCTGTTGTTCCCGCACCTGTCGGCCGCGGCGAACGTCGCTTTCGGCCCCCGCGCCCGGGGCACGCCGAAACGCCGGGCCGACTCGCTCGCCCGCGACTGGTTGGACCGGATGGGGGTGGCAGAGCTCGCCGACCGGCGACCGGCCGAGCTCTCCGGCGGCCAGGCACAGCGAGTCGCCCTGGCCCGGGCGCTGGCGACGGATCCGCGGGTGCTGCTGCTCGACGAGCCGTTCGCGGCACTCGACGTCGGCGTTGCCGGCGAGCTGCGTGAGCTGCTGGCCGCGCACCTCACCGGCTTTGAAGGCGTCGTCGTGCTGGTCACCCACGACCCGCTCGACCTGGTCGGCCTGGCTGCCCGGGTCGTCGTACTCGAGGCGGGGGCGCTGGCCCAGGACGACACCGCCCCTGCCGTGGCCGAGGCGCCGGCCACCCACCACGCGGCGCACCTGCTGGGCCTCAACGTCGTCCGCGGCGCAGCGCAGGGCAACCTGGTCCGGCTGGCCGAAGGCGGCGTCCTGGTGATTGCAGAACTTGCCGAAGGCCCGGTGCTGGCCACGTTTCCGCCGGCAGCGGTCACGCTCACCCTCACCGATCCGGCCGGTTCCGCCCGCAACCGGTGGCGTACCACGATCCGACGGGTCGTCCCCCGGGCCGACGTCGTCCGGGCACACCTGCAGACGCCGGAGCTGGAGGTGTTCGCCGATGTCACCGAGGCAGCAGCTCGTGAGCTCGGTCTTGAGCCGGGCAAGGAGGTCTGGGCGTCGGTGAAGGCCACCGAGGTCACCGTGCTCGGGAACCCCCGGGCCATCTCGTCCATCGGCGGCAAGCGGCGAAGCGACTAGGCTGCGGCCATGCCTGAGAGTCGCATCCCGGAGGAGCTCGCCGTTGCGCCGGCCTCACCGGACCGAAACCTGGCTCTCGAGCTGGTCCGGGTCACCGAGGCAGCGGCCATGGCGGCTGGACGCTGGGTGGGCAAGGGGGACAAGAACGGCGCCGATGCGGTGGCCGTGAACGCGATGCGGGCACTGATCTCCACGGTGAGCATGCGCGGCACCGTGGTGATCGGGGAGGGCGAGAAGGACCAGGCGCCGATGCTGTTCAACGGCGAGGAGGTCGGCTCCGGTGACGGCCCAGAGTGTGACGTCGCCGTGGACCCGATCGACGGCACCACGCTGACGGCGAAGGGGATGACCAACGCGGTTTCGGTGCTGGCGGTCAGCTCGCGAGGCTCGATGTACGACCCATCGGCGGTGTTCTACATGGAGAAGCTGGTCACCGGTCCTGAGGCCGCCGATGTGGTGGACATCCGCAACCCGGTCGCAGAGACCATCCATCAGGTCGCCAAGGCGAAGGGCAGCAGCCCGGAGGACGTGACCGTCGTGCTGCTGGACCGGCCGCGGCATGACAGCATGGTCGAGCAGATCCGGGCCACCGGCGCGCGGATCAAGTTCATCACCGACGGCGACGTCGCGGGCGCAATCATGGCCGCCCGTCCGGACACCGGCATCGACCTGCTTCTCGGCATCGGTGGTACGCCGGAAGGAATCATCGCGGCCTGCGCAATGAAGTGTCTCGGCGGCGTCATCCAGGGCCGGCTATGGCCCACCGACGACGCCGAGCGGGAGCGTGCGGTCAATGCCGGGCACGACCTCGATCGGGTCCTCTCGACCGACGACCTGGTCTCCGGCGACGACTGCTTCTTCGTCGCCACCGGGATCACCGACGGCGAGCTCATGCGCGGAGTGCGCTACCGCGCCGGCGGGGCATCCACCCACTCGCTGGTGATGCGCTCGCGCAGCGGCACCATCCGCTCGATCCACTCCGACCACAAGCTGTCCAAGCTACGCGCCTACGCCAACGTGGACTTCGAGCACTGAGCCGGTCTTCCGGTGATCGTCGTTGTCGGAGAGTCGCTGGTCGACATCGTCGTCGACACAGACGCAGACTCAACTGAGAGCGTCGGAGGGTCACCGCTCAACGTAGCGGTCGGCCTGGGCCGGCTTGAAGTGCCGGTGCTCCTGCTCACCTCGCTCGGCAACGACTCCCGCGGCGGACAGGTTGTGTCCCACCTGTCCGCCAGTGGCGCCGAGCTGCTGGCGACCGAGACCCGTTCGGGACGCACTTCCACAGCCGTCGCGAGGCTCGACACCAACGGCAGAGCCTCCTACGAGTTCGACATCGAGTGGGCGCTTCCGGACCAGGATCTGCCCGCCTGCGACGCGCTGCACGTCGGCTCGCTAGGCACGGTCCTCGAACCCGGCCGCAACAGCGTGCTCGACCTGGTCGACCAGGCCTATGCGCGTGACGTGTTCGTCAGCTTCGACCCGAATGTGCGGGCCGGGTTCCTCGACGACCGCAGCGGGACGTGGCGTGACATCGAGTCGATTGCGGAGCGGGCCAACCTGGTGAAGCTGAGCGGGGAGGACGTGGAGCTGCTTCAGCCCGGCGCAGACCCCGAGGACATCGCCCGGTCGTTGCTGACCGGCGAGCGCACCGAGCTGGTGGTGGTCACCCAAGGCGAGCGCGGGGCTTCGGCGTACACCCAGCAGACGCTGGCGAGCGTCCCCGCTCCGCGGACCCGGCTCGTTGACACCGTCGGGGCCGGCGACTCCTTCATGGCGGCGCTACTCACGATCCTGCTCGAGTCGGACGCCCTGAGCGCGTACGGCGCCGGCGTACCCGACGACGAACCCGGACTGACCAGGCTGCTGCACGGGGCCGTGTCCGCCGCGGCGCTCACCTGCTCACGGCGAGGGGCTAACCCGCCACTTCGCTCCGAGCTGCCAGCCGACTGGCCCGACTGAGCAGCTGACCCTGCAGCGCTTCGAGTACGACGTCGAACACGACCGGGTCGAACGCCATCCCGCAATGGCTGGTGCGCACCTCGACCTGGAGGGCGGCCGGGTCCAGACACGCCTTCCAGTCCACCACCCCGTCGCGACGCGAGTACACCGCGGTGTAGCCGACGGCCGGGTCCAGTGGCTGGTTGGTCTCCTCGAAGCTGCGGAGGGCACACGTCCCGGCAACGCAGTCCTGGCTCATGAAGCCGCCGAAGCCGGCCCGGCTCAGCCGGGTGAGCATCCCGGCGTCCCAGGCCAGGACGGGGTGCACCGCAGCCGGCGCCAGCACCGGACTACCCATGGTGACGATCCCTGCGACCAGGTCGGGTCGCCGGGTCGCCAGCCCGCGGGCGAGCATGCCGCCCAGGCTGTGCCCGACGAGGGTGACCGACCTGCCGCGCCGGAGCGCGATCGCCTCCACCCGCCGTTCCAGCCGGTCGGCGACCTCCTGGGTGCACCCGACGTTGACGTGGATGCCGGAACGATAGGTCCGCCAGCCCTTTCGCCGCAGCCACAGCGACATCGCCGTGAGCGAGGAGTCGCCGGCGAGGAAGCCAGGTACGAGCAGCACGGGTTCGACGGCGTGTGGTGAGGGCTGGCCGGCGTAAGGCAGGTGGCGCTGCTCGCTGCGCTCGGCCACCCGTCGGCGGACCAGCCGGACAGCCTCGAAGACCGTGCTGCCCTCCCGGGAGAGCGCCTGGAGGCCGCGGGGACCGGCGTACCCGTCCGGCCGCAGGAAGGCTCCCATCGGTGAGCTCACCGGGCTGAGGCTAGCCCGCTGCCCCGGGCGCGTCAGGTAGTTCGGAGCTCCGGCCGGTCACAGCCTCGTTACACTCTCCCGGTCCCGACCATCGACGACCATCGAGGAAAGGGTGTGGCGATGACAGCCTCCCGGAGCACCGGGCACACCCGCAGGGGCGCGGGCAAGCACGTGGAGGTAGCCGTTTCCGGGGAGCTCAACGCACCGGTGGGGACCGGTATCGAGCTGTGCTACCAGACGTGCGGCGACTCCGGCGCCGAGCCGCTGCTGCTCGTGATGGGACTGGGCGGTCCGATGAACTGGTGGGACCCGGTGCTGTGCGAGTCACTGGCTCGAGCCGGGTTCCTCGTGGTCAGGTACGACAACCGCGACACCGGTCGGTCGAGCCAGGGCCACGGCCGGGTCACCCGCGGCCAGCTGGTCCGCGCGTTCGGTGGCGCTTCGACCCGGGCGCCGTACTCCCTGCACGACCTCGCCGAGGACGCCTTCGGCCTGCTCGACCACTTGGGCATCGTGCGGACCAACGTCGTCGGGGTCTCGATGGGCGGGATGATCGCGCAGACGATGGCGATCGACCATCCTGCTCGGGTGGCGAGCCTGGTATCGATCATGTCCACGACCGGCCGCCGCACCGTCGGCTGGCAGGACCCACGGCTGCTTCCGCGGCTGCTCGGCCGGCGGCCCCGCACCCGGGAGGAGTACATCGACAGCAGCGCGAAGACCTGGGCGATCATCGGCTCGCCGGGTTTCCCCCAGGACTGGGAGAAGACCCGCTCCCGGGCAGGCGAGACCTACGACCGCGGAGTCAGTGGGTCGGGACTGCTGCGGCAGATGATGGCGGTCCTCACCCAGCCCGACCGCACCCGCCAGCTTCGCGGCTTGAGCGTGCCTGCCGCGGTCGTGCACGGTACGTCGGACAAGATGGTGCACCTGTCCGGCGGCCGGGCCACCGCCGGCGCGATCCCCGGTGCCGAGCTGTTGCTGGTCGACGGCATGGGTCACGACCTACCACCGGAGCTCTTCGACACCTTCACCGAGGTGGTCCGGCGTACGGCGGACCGGGCGAAGCAGACCGGCTGAGCGGCTGAGCCGCCCGGGGACGCCGTCGGCTCGCGGCGTACCGTTTTCACGTGCTCCTCCTCGCCGCACCGCCTCCGCTCACCGGCGCCCTGCCCCGGTTGGCCGGCCACACGCTGGTGAGCCAATGGTCCTTCCACGCCGGCTGGACGGTAGCCGGGGTGGTGCTCATCAGCGGCTACCTTGTCGCCCTGCGGATGGCTGCCCGTCGCGGTCTGCGGCCGGTAAGCCCGATCCGGGTCGCCTGCTTCGTCACCGGGACCGTGCTGCTGGTTGCGACGGTCAGCTCGGCCATGGGCGGTTACGCGATGTCGGTGTTCTGGGTGCACATGATCGAGCACCTGACTCTGATCATGGTCGTGCCGGTGTTGCTGGTGCTGGGTCATCCGCTGACCGTCATTCGCGACGGACTCGCGGGAGCGGGTCGGACGCGGTTCGAGGCGGCACTGCATTCCGCGCCGGTGTCGGTGCTGACCTATCCGCTGACCGGCCTGCTGCTTTACTCCGCGGTGATCGTCGGGACGCACCTGACCTCGTTCATGGACACGATGGCCATGCACCCGTGGCTGATGACCGGGGAACAGGTTCTGTACGTCGTGTCCGGCTGGCTGCTGTTCGCGACGCTTGTCGGGAGCGAGCCGATCCGCTGGCGAGTGCCCTACCTGCTGCGGATCGTCCTGCTGCTGCTGGCGATGGTGCCCGACACCCTCGTCGGCATCGTCTTGGTGCAAAGCAACCGCGTCCTGTTCCCGATGATGATGGGCATGCACCCAGCGTGGGCACCGAACGCGTTGCGCGACCAGCAGATCAGCGGCAGCCTGATGTGGGCTGTGGGCGACGGCCTCATGGTGGGTGTCGCCTTCGGGGTCGTGGTGGCGCTGATCTCCGGCTCGGCAACCCGCTCGCCCGTGCTCGGCGGATGGCTGGAGTCGGCCCGTCGCCAGACGCTGACCACTCACCTAGCGCTGAGCGGAGCCGAGCCGGCGAACCCGGCCGAAGGACAGGTCGTCGATGTCGACGACGACGATGACCTGCTCGCGGCCTACAACCAGATGCTGGCCCGGATGAACAAGCACCGCTGACCGGCCAGCTCCCCGGTTCAGAGCCTCAGGCCGCGGCGCCGCCGGACGAGGTACCACAGCAGGCCGAGGAGCCCGGCGAGCAGCGCCGCCGAGCCGACGGCGTTGTCGCCCCGGACCTCGAGCACGACGGTCTGGACGAGCGCCATCAACGCGAAGAAACCCACCAGGCCGATCAGCATCTCGAGCCGCTGGGCTCCGGCACGGGCGCCGCCGGTGCCCGTGCCGGGGTTGAACAGGCCCATCCTCAGCCCTTGACCCCGCCCGCGGTCAGGCCGGAGACGATCGCACGCTGGAAGCCCAGCACCATGATGATCAGTGGCAAGGTCACGATCGTGCCCGCTGCCATGACGGCGGTGTAGGGCTCCTGGTGGGGCTGGGAACCGCTGAACTGGGCGATCGCGACGGTGACAGGCTGGGTCTGGCCGGTGGAGAACTGCTGGGCGATGAGATATTCGTTCCAAGCGCTGATGAAGGCCAAGATCGCCGTGGTGAACAACCCGGGTGCCGCCAGTGGCAGCATCACCTTGCGGAACGCCTGCCCCGGGGTGCAACCGTCGATGCGGGCCGCCTCCTCGAGCTCCCAGGGCAGCTCGCCCAGAAAAGCGGTCAGTGTGTAGACGGTGAGCGGAAGCGCGAAGGAGATGTCCGGGATGATCATCGACTGGTAGTTGACGCCGCTGAGCCAGCCGAGGTTGGAGAACAGCGAGAACAGCGGCGTCACCAAAGCGACCACGGGGAACATCGACGCACCCAGGATCATGCCGAGGATGGCGTACTTGAACGGGAACCTCATCCGGGCAAGAGCGTAGGAGGCGAAGACGCCGACGACCAGCGCGATGGCGGTCGTGGCGATGCCGATGATCGCGCTGTTCAGCAGAGCCCGGCCGAGGTGGTTGCCGCGCTGGGTGGAGAAGGCAGTGCGGAAGTTGTCCAGGGTCACGTGGCTGAACCATGGGGTGGTGTCGAACGTGAACCCGACATCGCGGAACGCCGTGACCACCATCCAGTAGAACGGCGCCAGCCCCCAGATGACGATAAGTGCGAGACCGATGTAGGGCCGGATCGTTGCCCACCGGTTAGCTGCGACCGGAGCGCTTTCCACGCCGTGTCGAGCGGCTGCCGCTGTGGCGGGTAGGGACTGGGTGCTCATGCCTCGGCTCCTTCTAGCTCGGCCTCGTCGGGGGCCGCCGAGTCGTCGCGACGCCGCCGGAACCACTTGCGGCGGCTTGTCCCCGGAGGTCTCTGGATCACGTCAGCGCCGAGGAAGCGCACGAAGATGAACGCGACGAACGCGATGATCAAGAACACCACGGTCGACAGCGCCGAGGCGCTGTTGAAACCGGCCTGGATCTGGTCGACTACGAGGATCGACAGGGACGTGGTCGCATGTCCGCTGCCGCCGCCACCCCCGGTGAGGATCGCTGGCAGGTCGTAGATGCGCAGGACGTCAAGGACGCGGAACAGGACCGCGACCATCAGCGGCACCTTGACCAGCGGCAGCGTGATCAGCCGGAAGATCTGCCACCTGCTGGCGCCGTCCACCTCGGCCGCCTCGTAGACGTCCTTGGAGATCAGCTGAAGCCCGGCCAGGATGAGCAGAGCCATGAACGGGGTGGTCTTCCAGACGTCCGCGATGACCACCGCGAAACGCGACGGCCACGCATCACCGGTCCACAGCAGTGGTTTCACGCCGACCACTCCCGCCAGCCGGTTGGCGATCCCGTCGTAGGCGAAGATGAAGAACCACAGCTTGGCAGTGACCGCGGTCGGGATGGCCCACGGCACCAGGATGGCCGCCCGGACCAGGCCCCGACCTTTGAACTCACGGTTCATGATCGTCGCGAACCACATGCCCAGGACGACCTCGAACACCACCGTGGCCACGGTGAAGAAGATCGTGACCCACAAGGCGTCGTAGAACTGGGAGCCGAGGCTGCCGGGCGGGCACGCAACCCTGCCGCTGGGCGTCGCGCACTGCTGGAGCAGCCAGTGCTTGTAGTTGTCGGCCCCGGCGTAGCCACCCTGCACGAAAAGGTGCGTCGCCGGGTCGAGGCCCTGGTCCTTCTGGAAGGACTGCACGATCGCTCTGATCAGCGGAAAGACGATCACCACCGCCAGCAGCAACACCGTGGGGGTGACCAGGAGCAGCCCGCGGCGTCCCTGGCCCGAGGTCAGGCTCCTGCTCGTTGTCGGCAAGGTCGTTGCTGCGGCCACCCGTGGTTCTCCTCACCTAGCTGGTCCGGTGGTGGGGCCGGCCGCACACACACCGGCCCCAACCACACGGCTGCTGTCTGTCTCCTCCGGCGTCAGGGGGTACCGCCCGCCGCTGCCATCGCCTTCTGCATGTCGGAGAGCGCCTGACTCACCGGCAGCGAGCCCTTCAACGCGGCATAGGCGTTGTCCTCGATCGCCTTGGTCACCGCTGGGTAGAACGGTGTGACCGGGCGCGGCACGGCGTTCTCGATCGAGGTCTTCAGCGTCGGGAGGTACGGCGCCTTGGCGATCAACGACTTGTCGCTGTAGATCGACGCAAGCACCGGAGCCAGTGAGCCCTTCTGCATGAAGAACTTCTGCTGCGCAGGCTGCTCGATGAACTTCAAGAAGTCGAACGCGGTCTGCGGGTGGGTGGAGAACTTCGAGATCGCCTCGCTGTGACCGCCCAGGCTGGACGCGCCAGGCTTGCCGCTCATCCCGGGCAGAGGTGCCACCGCGAAGGTGTTCTTCACCTTCGACGAGCCTTCAGTCTTCGCGAGAGTGTAGACGTAGGGCCAGTTGCGCATGAACAGCAGCTGACCGCTCTCGAAGGCCTGCCGGCCCTGCTCCTCCTGGTAGGTGATCGCCTGCCGCGGGATGTCGCCGTTCTTGTAGTGGGTGGCCAGCATCTGCAGGGCCTGCTGCGACTGGGGGCTGTTCACCGTCGGCTTTCCGGACTGGTCGACGATCTGGCCGCCGAAGGTGTTTATGGCCTCGGCGACGTTGACGGTCAGGCCTTCGTACTTGGCGTACTGGCCGGCGTAGCAGCCCATCTTGTGCTGCTTGGCGATCTTGCAGTCAGCCCACATCTGGTCCAGCGTCTTCGGCGGACTCTTGACCAGGTCCTTGCGGTAGTACAGCAGGCCGCCGTCACTGGCGAACGGTGCCGCGTAGAGAGTGTTGTTGTACGTCGCGGCGGTCACCGTCGGCTTGAGCAGCTTGGAGGTGTCCAGGGCATACTTGCCGGTGAGCGGCACCAGCCAGCCCTTCGCGGCGAACTCGGCGGTCCAGATCACGTCGACGGTGACGATGTCGTAGCCGGTGTCCTTGGCCTGCAGGTGCTGGACGATGTCGTTGTGCTGCTGGTCCGCCTGGTCGGACTGCTCCTTGAGCGTCACCTTCTCCTTGGGGTGCAGCTTGTTCCATTTCGCGATCGTCGGCGCCCAGACACCGCTGTTGTCCTTGCCGGTCACGAAGGTGATCGGGCCTCGGGCGCTCGCTCCGGAGCCGCCGCCGCCGCCGCCGCTGCCTCCGCCGCCGCATGCCGCTGCAGTCAGCGCCAGTGCCGTCAGGCCGGCGATCCCAGCGCCGAGTCGAACCCTGCTCATTCGGTCAGCCATGCTGGTCGTCTCCTGTCGCGTTGTCCCGAGCCCTGCGGACCCGAGTGCTTGTCGTTGCATGTAATCCCGGTCCACGGTTGGATGCAATAGCGCTTGCCGATCACAGGTCACGGTTGGGTAACTCCTCACGCGCTCAGCCGTTCCCCGCTCTCGGTGTCGAACACGTGGACCTGCCCGGGGTCGGTCGTGACGAACAACGTCTCACCCTTGTGTACGGAGTCGCGGGCGCTGATCCGGACGACCAGGTCCTCTGGTGTTCCCTCCACGTCGCAGCTGCCGTGCACGAAGCCGTCAGCCCCGAGCTCCTCGACGAGGTTGACCCTCACCGGCAGACCGCCCTCCTCCTTGGAGACGGTCCGCCAGGCCTCAGGGCGCACGCCGATGGTCACGTTGCTCGTGCCACTCCTGGCCCCCTTGAAGTCGACCGGAAGCGCATAGTCGCCGAGCCGGACCTCGCCATCGGCCGCCTGGCCTCGGATCAGGTTCATCTGGGGCGAGCCGATGAACCCGGCAACGAAGAGGTTGGCCGGCCGGTCATAGAGGTTCAGCGGCGTGTCCACCTGCTGAAGCTCGCCGAGGTTCATCACCGCCACCCGGTCCCCCATGGTCATGGCCTCGACCTGGTCGTGGGTGACGTAGACCGTGGTGACCTTGAGGTCGGCCTGCAGCTTGGCGATGTCGCTGCGTGTCTGGACACGCATCTTCGCGTCGAGGTTCGACAGCGGCTCGTCCATGCAGAACACCTGCGGCTCCCTGACGATCGCGCGCCCCATGGCGACCCGCTGCCGCTGGCCGCCCGAGAGCGCCTTCGGCTTGCGAGTGAGGAACTCGGTCAGGCCGAGCAGCTCGGCCGCCTTCTGCACCCGTCGGTGGCGTTCCTCGGGCTCGACCTTCGCGAGCTTGAGAGCGAACGCCATGTTGTCCTCCACGGACATGTGGGGGTAGAGCGCGTAGTTCTGGAAGACCATCGCGATGTCGCGTTCCTTGGGCTGCAGGCCGGTGACGTCCTTGTCGCCGATGTAGATCTGCCCGCTGGTGACCTCCTCGAGACCCGCCAGCATCCTCAACGTGGTCGACTTGCCACATCCCGAAGGGCCCACCAGGACCATGAACTCGCCGTCGCGGATCTCCAAATCGATGCCTGGAACGGCGGGCACGTCGGCGCCTGGGTACCATCGCTGTGCCTTCTCGAAGGTGATCGCAGCCACGTCAATCTCCTTTGCCGGCGAAAAGCCGTATCCAGGACTACCGCAAGTGATGGGGGTCACGCTAGTGCCCCTGTCCAGTACCAGACCAGTACCCAACCGGGTACGGCCCGGCTCAGCCGCGCAGCTCGGGCCTGTCCTGGTCACCGGACAACCGCCGGCGCCGGACGCTGACGCCGCCCATCAGCGTGAAGCCACGCACGCGCAACGTGGGTGAGCTGGCGTCCAGCGCGGCCGGAATACGCTCAGAGGGACCCGAGAACCCGCCCATGATGCCGAACCCGTCGATGACGACGTTCACGTGCGGACTGACGATGATGTCGGCTCCGCCCATGATCGCGGTGACCGTGACCACGACCTCCCGGGCTGCGAACTCGGCCTGCCGCATGTCGAGGTTCGCCCCACCCATCAGCGCAAAGAAGTTCAGGTGCTCGGGCACCACCCACACGCCACGACGGTCGAACCCGCTCATGATGGCCACCCGGTTCTGGCTTGCCGGGCCAGAGACGATCTGGCTTCCTCCCCGGGCGACCGGCTGGTGCCCTGCCAGCTCGGGCAGGTCACGGGTGATCGGCACCAGGTCGGCGTACGTCTTGGCGGCGTACGTCGAGTCCAGCCGTGAGTCGAGCTCAGTCAGGTCGATCCGGCCGTCGCCGGCTGCCTCGCGCAGGAGCTCCGCCACCCGGTGTCGGTCGGCATCGGAGATCCGGAGCTGTTGCGGGTCGGGCTGCTCGAGAGATCCCTCCATGCACGGCAGCCTAAACCGCTCGACTAGGGTCCGGGTTTGCGTTCATCGTCGACTTTGCTCTCGGGCGGCAGCGGCATGCCGCTTGCTGGTCGAGTGGAGGCGTCGTCAGGCGCAGTGCTGGGGTTCATCTTCAACCCACACTTCACCGGTCGATGACCGCTGCAGCGAGGCTTGCGTAGGGAAGACTGGAGACCAAGACGCGGCTCGGCGGAAAGCGGGGGGACCTCGACTAGCGTGACGGCGGTGAACCCGTCCGATCCCGAAGGCCAGCGCGTGTACAACGAGGTGGCGCGCGCCGAGTCCGAACGCGGCGAGATCGTCCTGCGGGAGCGACGCGAGTTCGGCGCAGCCGCGCCCGTACTCGAGCTGCGGGTCAACGGCGTGTTCGTCATGGACAGCCTCGAGACGACCAGCGAACGAGAGCTGGCCACCAAAGCACTAGCGCTCGTGGACGACCCCCGAGACGTGCTCGTCGGCGGTCTGGGGCTGGGGTACACGCTCCATGAGCTCCTCGGCGACATCCGGGTCGAACACGTCGAGGTGGTCGAGATCGAGGAGTCGCTGGTGGGCTGGATGCGCGACGGCACCATCCCGCACGGCCTGGGACTGTTGGCCGACCGGCGGGTGCGGCTGGTCAGCGGCGACATTGCGATGGTGGTGGCGGAGAAAGCACCCGCAAGCCATGACCTGGTGGTGCTCGACGTCGACAACGGTCCGGGCTACCTCGTCCACACCGACAACGCCGACCTCTACCG
>JALZBH010000174.1 GCA_030947625.1 Actinomycetota bacterium | reverse complement strand
CGGCACCGGCACAACAGTCGCGGCCCGTCGGGGTCGCAGGGTCGAAGGGGCAAACAGTGCGAGAGCTATATCTGCTCGAGCCAGATGGTGACGACGAGGGCGGCGGGTGGCAGGAACGGGCGCTGTGTGCCCAGACTGACCCCGAGTCGTTCTTTCCGGAGAAAGGTGGGTCGACTCGGGAGGCCAAGCGAGTCTGTCTGACCTGTGACGTCCGCGGGGAGTGTCTGGAGTACGCCCTCCAGCACGACGAGCGTTTCGGCATCTGGGGCGGACTCTCGGAACGGGAGCGCCGCAAGCTGAAGAAGCGAGCGGTCTAGCGGGTCCTTCCGGGATTTGCCAACCGCTCGGCGCTGGCTAGGGTGGCGCCCCGTGAAGGTCACGGCCCTGCTGGTCAGCCACAACGGCTCCCGTTGGCTGCCTGGCGTGCTTGCGGGGCTGTCGGAGTCCACCCGGCCGGTGGACCGTCTCGTTGCGGTCGACACCGGGTCCGCCGACGACAGTGTGGGGCTGGTCGAGCAGGCGCTCGGGCTCGAGGTGGTCAGGCTGCCGGCCACGGCGTCGTACGCCGAAGCAGTGCGGACCGCCCTGGTGGCGGCACCTTCTACCGGCCGGCCCGACGGTGCCGAAGACGACGCCCAGGAGTGGGTCTGGCTGCTCCACGACGACTGCAGTCCCGCCCCCGAGTGCCTGCAGGTGCTGGTCGAGGGAGTCGATCGCGCTGGCTCCAAGACCGCCCGCAAGGGAGCCGACGAGGTCGTCGCGGTCGGCCCGAAGCTGCGGGAGTGGCCGACGCTCAAGCGGCTCCTCGAAGTGGGGTTGACCATCTCCGGTACGGGCAAGCGCGAAACCGGACTCGAGGCTGGGGAGTACGACCAGGGCCAGCACGACGTCTCCCACCAGGTGATGGCGGTCAACACCGCGGGCATGCTGGTCCGGCGCGACGTCCTGGAGTCTCTCGGGTTCGACGACCGGCTGCCGATCTTCGGCAACGACATCGACTTCGGCTGGCGGCTCGCTAGGGCCGGGTACGCCACCTTGGTGGTTCCCGACGCGGTGATGTTCCATGCCGAGGCCGCCCACCGGGGACAACGCGACTCCGCACTGGTCGGGCGGCCGCGACGCCACGAACGTGCGGCCGCTCTCTACACGCTGCTGGTGAGCGCGCCCGCATGGACGGTGCCGGTGCGCGCCGTACGCCTGCTGGCCGGGGGCCTGCTGCGGGTGCTCGGCTTCGTGTTCGTGCGGGCCGGCGGGGAGGCTCGTGACGAGCTGGCGGCGCTCGGGCGCGTCTATGCGCGACCAGGAGCGGTCCTGGCCGGCCGACGCGCCCGGCGTGGGCTGCCGTTGCTGCCTGGACGACGCCGGCGGCGTCTGCTTGCCCCGGTCTGGCTGCCTTACCGGCACGGGTTGGACTTCGTCACCGAGGTAGGCACGGCCGTGGCCAGCACAGCCCGCGAAGCGGTGGTACGCCGCAACAGCAGTGGCACGAGCGGCCGTCCCGATCCCGACGAGCCGGGCACGCCGGGGGACCGTGGCGTCCTGGCCACGGTGCTCGCCAGCCCTTCGGTGCTGGCCGTTCTCGCCGCCGTCGTGCTGGCGCTGGTGGCGGGACGGGACATCCTGACGGGACCACCCCTGCAGGGTGGCGCGTTGTTGCCGGCCCCGGACGGAGTCGGGCACTGGTGGGGGGCCTGGCACGTGTCGGTCCACATGCTGGGCGCCGGCAGTGCGGCACCAGCTCCGGCGTACCTGCTGCCGATGGCGGTGCTGGGCACCGTCCTGCTCGGTCATCCCGGGTGGGTGGTCTCGCTGCTGTTCGTGCTGGCGGTGCCGCTGGCGATGTTCTCTGCGCTGAGGCTTCTGCGCCGATTGACCGATAGGCCCTGGGCGCCGCTGTGGGGGGCCTCGGCTTACGCCCTGCTCCCGGTGGTCTCGGGCGCGGCGAACCAGGGACGCCTGGGCACCGTGGCCGGGGCGGTGGTCGCGCCCTGGGTGGTGACCGCCGCCCTGGGGCTCGGGTCGCCGGACGTCGAGCGCCGCTGGCGCGCTGCCTTCCGTACGGCGTTCGCGCTGGGCGTGCTGGTCGCGTTCGTCCCGGTCGCCTGGCTGCTGGCACTGCTGAGCCTGGTTGCCATGCCGTTGCTGGCCCGCCGGCTTCCCAACCCCGCGATGTCCGTCGTGCTTGCGGTGCTCCCGCTGGCGCTGGTCGCCCCCTGGGCGATCGCTACCCTCGACGTCCCGGGAGCCTGGTTGGTCGAGGCCGGCCGGGCGGGCGCAGTGCCCGTGCACCCCGGCTACTGGGACCTCCTGCTCGGCCGGCCTGGAGGTCCGGGCGCGGCACCGGCCTGGATCGGGATCGGGCTGCCGCTGGCCGGCCTCGTCGCCCTCGTCCGCCGGGACACCAGGGCCAAGGTCACCAGGGTATGGGTCGGGATCGCCCTGGTCGCGTTGTTGCTGGCGGTGGTGTCCCGAATCGAGGTGACGCTGCCCGGCCTGGACTCGTCGTTCCTGGCGTGGCCGGGGTTCCTGGTGCTCCTCATGCAGGGCGGCTTCGTGCTGGCCGCGACGATCGCCGCCGACGGGGTTGGCCTTTCCTGGCGCCGGCCGGTGGCCGCAGTCGTCTTCGTGATGGCGATGCTTGCTCCGCTAGCGGGGGTGGTCTGGTGGGTCGGGCACGGCGGCCTGGGTCCCGTTGGAAGACCGGCCGTGGCCGAGATCCCGGCGTACATGAGTGAGCTGGGCAGCGCCTCCAGCCTCGGCGGGGTCCTGGTGCTGACCGGCGGGGACCGCACGGCCATCAGGTTCCGGTTGCTGCGTTCGGGACCGCTCCGGCTCGGCGACGACGGGGTGCTCGCCCTGACCAGGCCCGACCAGCGTCTCACCGTCCTGGTGGGACGGCTGCTTTCCGCCGACCTACCCGATGACGCCGCCAAGCTGGCGTCGTACGGCGTGAGCTACGTGTACGCACCAGCACCAGTGAGCGCGTCGGTGTCCGGGGGACTCGACGCAGCCAACGGGATCAGCGGTGCCAGCGCCCCCGCGGCCCACGCCCGAGCCTGGCACGTGGACGCGCGCCCGACGCTCGGATCGGTGCACACCTCGCCCAGCCCGCTGCACCCCCTGCTGCTCGTGGTCCAGCTCCTCACCGCGCTGGGCGTCCTGATCGGCGCTCTTCCCGGCCGGAGAGCCACATGAGCCGCCGGCAGCTTCGCGTCCCGCGACCGGACCGGCGCCGCGTCGCCCGGCACCGGGTCCGGGCGACCGGCCCGCACTGGCCCCTCGCCGTGGTCCTGGTCCTGGTGACCGCTGCCGGCCTGTGGTGGGCGGGCACGTCACCGCACCTGGCAGGGACACGGACCGCCGCGACGAAACCGGTCGCCGTGAGCGGGCGGACGTTCTCCTGCACCGGCGGCGTACCGGGTGCCGTCGCCGACCACGGGCACCTCGGGACACCCGTCACGAGTACGACGATCACCGCCCCGGTGAAACTGAGCGTCTCCGGCGGAGCCGTGGCTTCGGCGTACGCCGTGCAGAGTGCTCGGAGCGCCCGCTGGCTGGCGTACGGCGCCTGCCCGGAGCCACGCTCGGACTGGTGGTTCGTCGGCGTCGGCTCGAGCAGCACCCACCACACCGTGCTCACCGTCGCCAACCCACGAGCCGGCGAGGCCATCTTCGACGTCAGCCTGAGCGGGCCGAAGGGGCCGGTGAACGCCCCCGGCCTGCGCGGGCTGGCTGTGCGCGGAGGCGCCTCCAGGTCCCTCGACCTGGCCAAGCTCGCTCCCGCTCCGGGGGACCTTGCCGTGCACCTGACCACCTCGCGGGGCCTCGTCTCGGTCGCGGCCGCCGAGCAGCGGTCGGCTGGGGTGCTTGTCAGGGCCGCCAGCGAGTGGGTCCCAGCAGAGCCGGGTCCGGGCCGCCACCTTCTCGTCACCGGGCTGCCCGGCTTGACCGCCAAGCGGGCCACCGCCACCCTGCTGCTCGCCAACCCCGCCAAGAGGGTGGTGATCGCCAGCGTGTCGTTGGTGGACACTCGCGGGACGTTCACGCCGAGCGGTCAGAAGCCGCTCGACCTGCCGCCCGAAGCAGTGGTCTCGGTCCCGCTGAGCCGAGCATTCACCGCCGCCCCGGGTGGGGTGAGCGTCCGCGCCCAGGAGGCGGTGGTGGCCGCGGTTCGTTCGGTGGCCGGTGGGGACGAGGGGTATGCCGCCACCGGACGGCCACTGTCCGGGACTTCGGTGGCAGGCGTCCCCGCGAAGGTCTCCGCCCGAGTAGTGCTGTCCTCGCTGAACAGGGCGGCGGCGGTAGCCGTCACCGGGTACGACGCGTCCGGGCGGTCGCTCGGCAGCCATCGGGTCGTCGTACCAGCCAGGGGGTCGGCGTCCCTCCCGGTCTCGGCCCGGGCCCGATCGGTCGCGGTCGCCACGAGCACCGGCGGCCCGGTCGTCGGTTCGGTGGTGGTCCAGGACGCGCACGGGACCGCGAGCACCCCGTTGGCGTCCGTCCCTCGCGAGCTGCTCAGACCCGTCGTCCGGCCGGGCTGGTAAGCGTCGACCTCGCTCAGCCGGGCTCGTAGCCGGGATGGACCTTCTCGGGTGGGATGCCGAGTACGTCCGCGACCTGCTCCACGACTACGGTCAGGATCAGCGCCTCCAGGTCCGCCCGTGAGTCCGCGCGGTGCTCGATCGGGCGGCGGAAGAGCACCAGCCTGGGGTGTTGGGTGCCCTTCGCCTCGACGTACGACGCCAACGGGATCGTGTCCGTCGACCAGTGGTCCGGGAGCAGCGGGACCTCCTCGACGGCCAGCTCCAGCGTGGCCAGCTCGTCGTGCCAGCGACTTTCGACGTCCCGCATGACGGCTACCGCGACTGAGTCGAAGCGCTCGGAGCCGGAGCGTCTCGCCGGCACCGAGTCCGGGACCAGCCGACCCGGGAGGTACGCGGGTCCGCGCATCCCCCGGCCGCGGCGGTCCCTGTGGCCGGTGGGCGTCTGCGAACTCACGACCGCGAGCCTAGTCCGAGCGCAGCTCGTGCCGGGGTACGGTCTGGCCCGTGGCCCTCCTCCGTCGTTGTTCGCGCACTGCCTGTGGGCGCCCGGCCACCTACACGCTCACCTATGTGTACGCCGACCAGACCGCCGTACTCGGCCCACT
>JALZBH010000052.1 GCA_030947625.1 Actinomycetota bacterium | reverse complement strand
AGCTGCCGTTCGCCTGTACTTCGTGTCTGTTCTGGGAGTACCACCCGGTGCATCGGCGGGCGCTCAAGGGTCATGAGCGCGAGGAGAAGTCCGCCTGGCTCTCGCGGGTGCTTCGCGAGTGGGGCTCATGCGGTGCGGTGGCGTACGCCGATGACCGACCGGTGGGCTTTCTGGTGTGGGCGCCGGCGATCTACGTGCCGGGTGCCGAGGGCTTCGCCACGGCACCAATCAGTCCCGATGCGGTCCTCCTGAGCACCGGGTACGTCGATCCGAGGCACCGGCGCGGAGGGCTCGGCCGGGTCCTGGTGCAGTCGATGGCCAAGGACGTGCTCAAACACGGGGGAGTCCGGGCCGTAGAGGCGTTCGGAGACACCCGGGGCCGATCCGGTGACTGCACCTTGCCGGCCGACTTCTTGTTGGCGGTCGGGTTCAAGACCCAGCGCGCCCACCCGACGTACCCCCGGATGCGGATGGATCTGCGCACCACGCTGACCTGGCGCGAAGAGTTCGAGACTGCGCTGGCAAAGCTCCGTGGCGCGGTCGGCGCGAAGGCCAGCGCACCGAGACCGGTGCACCGGGACCAGGCCGCCGGCCCGCGGTGAGCACCGGCGCCGTCACGATCGCTGGATCGGCCCCGCTTGCAGTTCGGAGAACCGCAGGAAGCCGGTGCCAGCATCGCTCTCGGGGCTGAGGTAGAACCGTTGGACCGCGACAGCGACCGCCTCGGCCACCACGTCGCGGAAGCCGGGGTCGCGCAAGCGGCGGGTGTCGCCGTGGTTGGTTAGGTAGCCTACGTCCACACGGATCGCCGGCATCCGGGTGCGTCGCAGGAAGTCCCAGGTCTTCGCGTGACACCGCAGATCCTGCAGGTCGGTGCGCGCAACGATCTCGCGGTGCACCAACCCGGCGAGCCGTTCCCCGGTCGAGGACCAGGTGCCATGGTTGTCGGAACCGAAGAAGTACGTCGCCACCCCGCAGGCACCGGGGTTCGACGAGGTGTCCAAAGCCAGCGAGATGCTCAAGTGAGCGTTGGTGCGGTTCGCGAACGCCGCCCGGTCCTCCTCCTCACCGCCCGCACCGGCCCAACGCGGAGCACTCAGATAGGCGTGCACACCGGTGGCCGCCAAGCGGCCTTCGACCCTACGGGCGATGTCCTGCACGATCTCGTCGGAGGCAGTGGCGAACTCGGCCGGGAAATTGTGGCCACGAGCCGGGTCGAGCACGACGACCTTGCCTGCCAGCTGGGGGCCAGCCGCTCGGATGCGCTCTTGGGCACGCAAGGCGTTCGGAGCGCCGCCACTCACGATCGGGCTCAGCCCGGAGAGCGCCTTGAGCGTGGCTGGCCCACAGGTGCCGTCCGAGGGGATACCGAAGTTCACCTGGAAGTCGCGCAGTGCTGCCTCGGTCCGCGTCCCGAAGTAACCGTCGACCCGGCCGAGGTTGAAACCCAGGGAAAGCAGCCGCTGCTGGAGGGCGAACACGTCGTCGCCAGCCATCAGGTTCCCCGGAAGGTGAGTCAGGATCCGGTCGCCGAGCGCCCAACGCGCCTCGTCGAGGCGGCGGAAGGTCGAAGGCCCGACGACACCGTCGACGCTGAGACCACGCTGCTGCTGGAAGGTACGCACCGCAAGCTCCATGCGGTGGTCGAACTCATCCGGTGGTTCGCCGGACAACAGACCGAGGCGGCCGAGCAGCTCGGCTATCTGGGTCACGGGGGCGCCGCGGTCTCCGATCCGAAAGGCAGCCTCCATGCGGTGCTCCTCCCGTGTTCCAGGGCGTTCTCGCGCCAAGAGCCTCGCCGCTCTACTCAAACACCAAGACGCACCGGGGTCCACGATGGTTCCATGCCGTGGGCCGGCCCGGCGGGGCAGAGTGCAGGACAGAAAGGGAAGCGGCACCCGGCTGGCGCTGTCAGCCGATGAAGTCGGCCAGCTCACGCAGCAGCATCGCCTTCGGCTTGGCGCCCACGATCTGCTTGACTACCTCACCACCGGAGTAGACGTTCAGCGTCGGAATGCCGGTGACCCGATACGCCGACGCGGTGCCGGGGTTCTCGTCGACGTTGAGCTTCACGATGGACAGCTTGTCGCCGTGCTCGGCAGCGATCTCGTCGAGAATCGGCCCGACCTGGCGGCACGGGCCGCACCATTCGGCCCAGAAGTCGACCAGCACGGGGCCGTCGGCCTTGAGGACCTCGGCCTCGAACGTGTCATCGGTGACGGCTTGCAGTGCAGCCATGCTTGCTCCTTGTTTCCTGGGGGTCGCTGTGGGGATCCAACAGCTACGTCGCTGGTGAGAAGTGAACACCCCCGCGTGGACAATTCTTCCCGAGCGACACCCACCGGTCAGGCAGTGACGGCCACAGTCACGCAAGCAGCGTGAGCAGTATGGGCAGCGTCGGCAAGGAAGCGCTCGGCATCCAGGGCAGCGGCGCAGCCGGTGCCTGCTGCGGTGACCGCCTGCCGGTAGCGGTGGTCGACCAGGTCGCCGCAGGCGAACACACCGGGCTGGCTGGTGCGCGTTGAGGGCGGATCGACCAGCACATAGCCCTCGGGGTCGAGGTGCACCTGGCCGACAAGCAGCTCGGATCGGGGGTCGTGCCCGATCGCGACGAACATGCCGGTGGCGTCGAGCTCGCGGGTCGCGCCGGTCACGGTGTCGCGCAGGGTGAGACCGGTCAGCTGGTCCTCGCCGTGGATGGTGGCGACCTCGCTGTGCCAAGCGAACTCGATCTTAGGGTCGGCGTACGCCCGGTCCTGCATGATCTGGGATGCACGGAGCTCGTCGCGGCGGTGCACCAGCGTCACCCGGGAGCCGAACCTGGAGAGGAACGTCGCCTCCTCGATCGCGGAGTCACCGCCGCCGATGACGGCGATGTGCTGGTCGCGGAAGAAGAACCCGTCGCAGGTCGCGCACCAGCTCACGCCGTGACCGGAGAGCCGGTCTTCGTTGGGAAGGCCCAGCTTGCGGTAGCCCGAACCCATCGCCAAGATCACCGACCGGGCGGCGAACTCGCTCTCGGCCGTAGTGACGGTCTTGGTCTCCCCGCTCAGGTCGAGCGCGATGACATCGTCGGCGACCAGCTCGGCCCCGAACCGTTCGGCCTGAGCGCGCATCTGCTCCATCAGCGCGGGACCCAAGATGCCGTCCCGGAAGCCGGGAAAGTTCTCCACCTCAGTAGTGGTCATCAACGCGCCGCCGGCGGTCACCGACCCTTCGAACAGCAGGGGTTGCAGGCTTGCCCGAGCGGCGTACACGGCGGCCGTGTAACCGGCCGGCCCGGAGCCGATGATGATCACGTTCCTGGGCTTTGTGCTCATCTGTTGCTGCCTGCTCTGTCGACGGATGCGCGCGGCTGCTCCCGCATGTGGGAGCGCAGTTCTCAACGAATCCTAGGCTGGTGGCATTCCGGGGCATCCAGCCGCCCATTGCCACCCAGGGCCACCTAGGGGGCAACCCAGGGCAACCCGGGGGTCGGGCATCAACGGGGGAGTACGGCGTGCTCCAGCACCGTGGTGCCGGGACAGTCCCAGGCCTGCACCAGGCGGTTTGCCCCCGAAGGGCGTACGACAAGCTGGGCACGCCGGCCGTCGAGCCGGATCGGCAGCACCTGGTCGTGCGCCGAGAGGCCGGCCGGTGATCGGCACGCGCCAGCCGGCGCAGTCGGGCTCGAGTCGGCCAGGGGACCCGGGGCCTTTCGCACGGCCGCTTGCCCCGCCAGCAGCCGCGCAGCGTCCGCGGCGAAGTGAGCACGGGACAGGGCTGGGCCTGCTGAACCCGCCTGGCTGGGCGCCTGCCCGTAGGCGGACTGCCCCCGGTTCGAGCCCGCGGCGCTCCCCTGCGCCGGTTTCGAGCCATGCTGCAGGTTCAACACGACCCCGACACCGCCGACGATGACCACCAGCACCGCGGCCGCAAGCAGCCTCGGCGCGAGCCGGCGCCGCAGCGGTACGACGGTGGCGGTTCGGCCGGGATCGATCGGCCGCTCTCCGATGAGCCGCCCCAAAGTCGCCTCAAGCCGGTCGCTCACCTCGCCAGGCATCGGTTCGACAGCACGGACCTGGGCGAGCAGCCGGGCGACCTCCTCCTCGGTCACGGGTGGTCACCTCCTCGGGGCGGCTCTGGTGGGCTCGGCTGCACAGAGCCACGCTCCGCTGACTCGGGAGCTGCTGTCTCGCGATTGGCTCGGGGACCCTGGTGGGACGCGCCCGGGGCGCGGGAGGTTCCCGTGATGCCGGCCTCCAGGAGCAGCCCGGCCAGCCGGGCCCGGCCCCTCGAGCACCGGCTCTTGACCGTTCCGGCCGGACACTCGAGGATCCTTGCGGCCTCCTCCACCGGATAGCCCTCCATGTCGACGAGCACCAGCGCGGCCTTCTGCTCTGCGGGCAACAGGTCCAGTGCGCCGATCACGGCGCGCCGTTGCTCGGTGGAGATCGCCTCCGCCTCGGGATCGGAAGAGCTCCTGTCGGCGAGGACGGCACCCCGGCCGGCGTACTCCTCGAGGTCGTCGGGCAGGGGCTGTGCCGAGCGCACCTTGTTGCGTCTGAGCCGGTCAAGGCAGGCGTTGACCACGATGCGATGCAGCCACGTGGTGACTGCAGCCTCGGCACGAAAGGCGTCCGCACCTCGGAACGCGGAGATCATCGCCTCCTGGACGGCATCGGCAGCATCCTCGGGGTTCCCGGTGGTGCGCAGAGCCACGGCCCACAGCCGGTCCCGATGGCGGGCGAAGAGTACTCCGAACGCCTCCGCGTCGCCCGCACGATGTGCCTCGAGCAGCGCCCGGTCGTCCTCGAGGTCTCGCTCAACTGGACGGTAGCGGCTCACGAGGTGACCGCGATCTCGGCAATCTCCCCCCGATATCCCCCGGCCACCGGGGGCAGGCTGGTCAACCAGACGACGAGGTAGCGGGTCCGGACCGGCGGCGTCACGCGAAACCTCGCGGAGGTGCCCGTGGCGGCCACCGACCCGACCTTGCGTAGCCCGTTCGTCGAGGTCGGTGCCCCGCTCGTGCGGGCGGGTGCGGCGTACAGCTCGAGCGAGGTGGGCGAGCCGACCAACGTCACCACCACGGAGCCGACCCGCTTGTCCGCGCCGAGGTCGAGCAGCATGCCCACTCCGGACTTCAGGCCGCCGAGCTTGGGGTTGCCGAAATAGGTGTTGGTCTGCCAGTACGTCGAGGGGTTGCCGTCGACGGCGTTCGGTACCGTTTGCGGGTTCTCCTGTGGCGGGTTGCCCTGGGGGTCGAAGTCGTGGATCGCGACGATCTTGAGCGGCGTACCAGCGGCAGCAGCTCTGGGGCCCGCACTGGAAGTGTTGGGCCTGTTGGCCCTGCCGCCGCTCGACCCGTGGTGGCGGTTGAGCGAGACCCAGACGAGGGCGGCGGCCACCAGGATGGCGACCGTGCCGATCACCGCCGCCAGGCGCAGCCAGTGCCTGTCCTGGCCGGGCGGATCCTCCGGTGGTTCCTCGATCGGTGGCGGCGGTGCGGCTGGGTCGGGGGCAAAGGGCCAGTACCCCGATCCGGGCGAGGTGGCGTCCCTCGGTTCGGTCGGTGTCGGCACCTGGCGCTCGCCCGGCGCGTACAGCGGCCGGTCGGCAGGCTGGTCGAACGGAGGCGGCGGAGGCGCCGGCTCTTCGTGGCTCAGCGGGCTGAGGTCGGGCGAGGCAGCCATCGTTGCCTCAGGGTCCACCTCCGCGGCCCCGACAACCCCGCCAGCCCCTACCGTGCTGGAAAGTGCGGAGGCGGCCGGAAGCACCGATCCCTCTCGAGTTGCCGGCTCGTGGTTCTCCGACCCGCTGCCCAGAGCATCCGGCGGAGCCGCCCTAGTGATCGGTGCCCGGACGGTGGGCTCGGAGTGCATGCTGCGGACGTCGGCCGGCGCCATCGCCGCAGGGTTTCCCACGTAGTCGCTCAGTGCCGCCGTGATCTCGTGGGCCGTCTCGAGCGGCAGCACGTGCTGCGATGCTTCCTTGTTCAGCACCCGTTCGCAGATTGCATCCAGCGTGCGAGGAACGCCGGCCCGCACCCGTCGCGGACGCAGCGGTCGCTGACCTTCCCGGGGAGCCGGCGGCACCTCGGACGGGGTCACGCCCGGCCATCGGCCGACCAGGGCGGCGTACAGGATTCCGGCCAGGTTGATCACATCGGCGTCGAGTTCCCCGACGGCGCCGTACGCCGGGTCGGTCGGTGTCGACCCCGCCAGCGCAGCATCGACGGCGAACCCGATCACCTTGACCGCGCCGGCCTGGGTGACCAGCACACGCTCGGGCGCAAGCAGTCCGTGCGCCACCCCAACGGCATGTCCAGCGGCGACCGCCTCGGCCACCTCCCGGGTGAGCCATGCGGCCCGGCTGGCCGGCAGCACTCCCCGCTCGAGCATCAGGTCCAGCGACAACCCGTCGCCCCATTCGTTGATCACCCAGGTGATGCCGTCCCCGGAGTCGGAGTCGAGCACCCGCAGCAGATGCGGGTCGATCACCGTCGCCGAACGCTGCGCGGCCTCGGCCAGCTCAGCTGCCCGCCGGTCGGCGGTCGGTACGGCGTGAACGGCAACGCTGCGAGCCAAAACGGTGTCGGTGGCACGCCAGAACCGGGCCTCGTCGTGCACCGTCAGGAGGTCGTCGAGACGATACCTGCCACCGAGGACGGTGCCAGGTCCGATCGAGCTCGCAGTCACGGTCCTCCTAGGCGTGGGTGCATGCGCTGGCTGCCATCGTAGGTGCTACCTGGGTGCCCTCCGGGCGAGCCGGCGGGTGAGCTCGGTGGTGATCTCCGTGACCTCCGTGATCCGCATCGCCCTGGCCAGGACGACGACCAGCACTACGTCGACGAGGCCGGTGACGAGCACCGACGCCAACAGCTGGAGCTTGCCGTCGACACCGACCAGCGAGTGCATCCCGACGCGAGTGAGCGCAGCACCTGCCGTGGCGATCCCGACCACGACCGCCAGCCGCAAGATGAACCGCAGCAGTCTCCTGGAGTCGAGGCCGCCGACCTCCCGCGCGAGGAGGAGGTACGACGCAGCGGCACCGACCACGAACGAGCCTGCATAGGCGATGACCAACCGCGGTGAGGTCTGGTCCGGTGAGATCCCGCGGGTCAGGACGACGGCGAGGACGATGTTGACGACCGCGATGGCACTCTGGATGAAGAACGCCCGCCGGGTCTGCTCGAGTGCGTAGAGGCCACGCAACATCAGGTAGTGGGTGGTGAAGAAGAACAGCCAGATGGTGAACAGCGACAGGGTGGGCACGAAGTTCGAGGCGGTGTGCCGGCCCGCGCCGTAGGCCCAGGCCAGCTGGGAGATGTCGTAGGCGAGCACCGGCAGCAGCGCGATGACCGGCAGCATCACGGCGTACGCCGACCGCAGCGCCGACCCGATCGCCGTCCCTAGCGCTGCGAGGTTGCCGTCTGCAGCGTACGCCGAAAGCCGGGGGAGCAGCGCGGTGCCCAGCGACACCGTGATGATCGAGTGCGGCACCATGATCAGCAGGTAGGCGCTCGAGTAGATCGTGTACCCGGTCACGTGGACGGCCGGATGGTTGCAGGCCGCTTGCGCCGTGCCGTGCGAGGCCAGCCTGACGACCACGGTGAACGCGATCTGGTTCACTACCACGAACAGCACCGTCCAGGTACCCAGCCGGAGCGTGTGCCCGAGGCCGGAACCGCGGAAGTCGAAGCGCGCCGAGAACCTGAACCCGGCCGACCGTAGATAGGGCAGCAGCACCAGCAGCTGTACGGCGATGCCCACTGTCGAGCCGATTCCGAGCAGCGCCATGGCTCCGGACGAGTAGCCGCCGCACTGGTCGATTCCGGCAGCGGGACCCACCGCCACGAGATAGGTGACCAGGACCGCAACGGCGATGACGTTGTTCGCGATCGGGGCCCACATCATCGGCCCGAAGACGCCGCGCGCATTAAGCACCTGCCCTACGAGGACGAACATCCCGTAGAAGAAGATCTGCGGCAGGCAGTATCTCGCAAACGTGATCGCCGCCTCGCGTTGCGGGGTGAGCCGCGGAGTGAAGTAGCTGCCGTCGAGGAAGAGCCGCATCAGCTGCGGGGCAAACAGCACCAGCACCGCCGAGGTGATCACCAAGAACACCAGCGCCAGGGTGATCACCCGGTTCGTGTAGGCCTCGCCACCGTCGGCGTCGGACCGCATCGCCCGTACGAGCTGGGGGACGAGTACGGCGTTGAACACCCCGCCCGCCAACAAGATGTAGAGCATGTTCGGGATGGTGTTGGCGATGTTGAACACGTCCGCGTGCAGCGCCGTGCCCAGTGCAGCCACCAACAGCGAGTTCCGCACGAACCCGCTCAGCCGCGAGACCACCGTTCCCGCTGCCATGATGGCGCTCGAGCCGAGCAACGACGGCTGCTGCTCGCTCATCAGCCTTCCCGGCCCGCGTGGGAATCGCGCACCCGGGCGGCCAGGCGACGCACGATCATCACCGCGAGCAGAGTCGCCCCCGCGACCAGGATCACCCAGATCAGCGTGCCGACCTGGCTGGTCCGGACGCTGAAGTACAGCGGCGTGCCCAGCTCCCGGCCGCCCTTGGTGATCGGCACGAGCGCGACCTGGTGGACACCGATGCCGTTGGCCGAAGCGCGCAGCCGCAGAGTGGTCCGCTGGTGGGGGCCGATCCGCACCGGACTGGAGGCATCCACATGGACGGCCCCCGTGCCCACCTGGGGATGGACTCCGACAGCGACCGGGACGCCGAGGTCGTTGACCAGGGTGACCGTCAGCGACCCCGAGCCGCCCGACATCGTGACGAAGTCACTGCCGATCACCTTCACAGCGCCAAGCACCCGAGTCATCGCCGACCCCGCCGCCAGGACCTGGGTGCGCGCAGCCCGTGGGTCTTCGCGGGCGAAGTACGACGAAGCCGTCAGCGCTGTGCCGGTCATCTCCGCGGCGATGTCATTGGTGTTGTCGAGCAGCTGTCGGTAGAGCTGGCCGGTGTCGACCATTGACCGGGTCGCCCGGAGGTTCGGCGTACCCAGTTCGGATCTGCGCTGGGCGGTGTCGTAGGCCAGCGGGATGCGGAGAACCGGACGGCTCCTGGCATCGCGGGACAGGTTGGCCAGCTGCAGCCACGAGGTGTTCAGCTGGGCGAAGAAGTCGGCCGAGCGCCAGTTGGGACCGGGATCCCACCGCGGGGGCAGGACGACCACCATCGTGCTGTGGATGCCGGCCAGGGCTCGCAAGGCGGCATCGGAGACGACGCGCTGGCGCAGCGCGAGCGCGCTCAGCTGCGGCCCCGGCGCGGGCCCTCCCGATCCGGCCAGCCCGTCGCTGAGCACGAGCTCCTGCCCGCCGCCGCTGTGCCAGCGAGTACGCCGGTACGGGTGGCCGTGGTCGGAGACCAGGACCAGAGCGCTCTTGCCGAGCCGAGAGAGTGCACCCTGGTCGAGCCAGCCGAAGACCGGCGCGACGGTGCTGGTGGCCGGGATGCCGTAGCTGCCGAACCGGGTGGTCGTCAGGGCGGCTGCCCGGGCCAGCAGGCTGGGGTCACGGCGGGCCAGAGCCGCAGTGTCCGGGTCGGCGTACCCAAGGCCGAGCACGGAGTGTCCGGTGAGCCCCTCGGTGACCCGGCGCAGCCAGTCCTCGGCGTTGGCTCGCTGGGCCGTGGGCACCGGTGGCGCCGATGGCGCCGGCGGGCGGATCGGTCCGCTGCCCGTGGGAGCGGCAGGAGATGCCGGCGAGCCGGTGGGGCTCGAGGACCCGGTCGGCGAAGGCGTTGCCGCTGGGGTGCCGCCGTACCACAACGAGCTCGGGGTCGGGCCGGTCGTAGGGGTACTGCCGGAGGGGCTGCTGCTCGGAGATCCTGGCGAGCTCGCTCCGGCGCCGGCAGTGTGTGCGGTGCCGAGCGAGAACGGCGGGTTGTTCTGTGCAAGGGCCGTCGCCGCGTCCAGCACTGCCGGGTCGACCAGCCAGGTTGCCGGGATGGCGCCGGCCGACGCGGCGAAGTTGGCCACCCGGTCCAACCGGCCTTCAGGCGCCAGCAAGGCTGCCCAGCGGTGAAGGTCCAGCAGCCGGCCGTCCGCGCCCCGGCGTACCTGTGCGCGCAGTGGTACCACCACCGCCACGCTCGTGTGCAAATGGCCGGTCACCAATGGGATGAAGGTCCGGGCTCGGCCGTCGGCCAGCGCGTCGCTGCCGTCCCGGTTGGTTCCCAGGGCGTGTACGCCGAGCCAGTAGACGCCCGGGGCGCCGCTGATCTGGAGCGCCGAACGGCGCAGTGCGATCCGGAACGACTTCGTTTGCCCCGGCGCCAGGTCACCGATCGAGTCGAAGGTGCCCGGCGCGGTCAGGCGCGGCCCCACCTCGACGGCCGGGTCGGTCCGGGCTGCTGCCGCCAGCTCGCCGCGCGAGGTCATCGGCGTCGACGAGGTCAGCGGCAGGACGTTGATCGACGTCCACTGCTGCGAGGAGGAGTTCGTGACCGTCCCCGCAAGCACCAACCGGCCGCGGGCCGGGATGGTCGAGGGCGTGATCTGAGTAAGCGTCACCGTCAGTGGGGTAGGGCGTGCGGGCGCCGCTGCCGCCCGGAACGGCACTGCTGGCAGAGCCAGTCCGAAAGCCCCGGCGACCATGACGGCGGTCAACAGGCGGGCACGGCTCACACCGGGATGCTATCGGCGCCCCGGGCGCTGATTAGAGTTACTCCCCGTGTCCGAGGAGCAGCTGTCGATGCGTGAAGCGCAGGCTCACGCAGTCCAGGAGCTGATCCGCATTGCGCCGGTGATCGACGAGCTGGGAGCCAGGTTCACCGAGGCCGGCGAGCAGATCGCCCTGGTCGGTGGCCCGGTGCGTGACGCGATGCTCGGGAGGTTGCACAACGATCTGGACTTCGCCACCTCGGCTCGTCCCGAGGTCACCGAGGCCTTGCTGGAGGGTTGGGCCGACAAGACCTGGGACATCGGCCGGGCGTTCGGGACGATCGGTGCTCGGAGAGGGAAGTGGCACCTCGAGATCACGACGTACCGCTCCGAGGCGTACGCCGTGGCCAGCCGCAAGCCGACCATCCAGTACGGCGACACCCTCGACGGCGACCTGGGCCGCCGCGATTTCACCGTCAACTCGATGGCGCTGGTCCTCCCGGAGCGCCGGCTGGAGGACCCCGCCGGCGGCATCGCGGACCTGGCGCGCAAGCTGCTCCGCACTCCCGGCCTCCCCGAGGACTCTTTCACCGACGACCCGCTCCGGATGATGCGCGCTGCCCGGTTCGCGGCTCAGCTGGGCTTCCGGGTCGACCCGGCTGTGGTTGCGGCGATGCGGAGCATGGCCGACCGGATCGACATCGTCTCCGCCGAGAGGGTTCGCGACGAGCTGGTCAAGCTGGTGTGTGCGCCGTACCCGCGTCGCGGACTCACCCTCTTGGTCGAGACCGGCCTCGCCGAGCGGGTGCTGCCCGAGCTGCCGGCACTGGCTCTCGAGCGGGACGAACATCTGCGGCACAAGGATGTCTACGAGCACACACTCACCGTGCTGGAGCAGGCCATCGCCCAAGAGGACCGCCTGGGCGGACCCGACTTCGTGGTGCGGTTCGCGGCGCTGATGCACGACGTCGGCAAGCCTGCTACCCGCAGGTTCCAGCCCGACGGAACGGTCACGTTCCACCATCACGACGTGGTGGGTGCCAAGCTGTCTCGCAAGCGGATGCAGGCGCTGCGGTTCTCCGGGGACCAGACCGATGCGGTCGCCAAGCTCGTCGAACTGCATCTGCGCTTCCACGGTTACGGGTCCGGGGAGTGGACCGACTCCGCCGTACGCCGCTACGTCCGCGATGCCGGCGAGCAGCTGAGCAGGCTGCATGTGCTCACCCGCGCCGACTGCACGACGCGCAACAAGCGCAAGGCTGACCGGCTCCGGCGTACCTATGCGGACCTCGAGCAGCGCATCGAGCGTCTCTCCGAGGAGGAGGAGCTGGCCTCGATCCGCCCTGACCTGACCGGCTTCGAGATCATGGAGATCCTGGGGATCCCGGCCGGCCCAGAGGTCGGTGCGGCGTACCGTCACCTGCTCGAGGTGCGGCTCGACAAGGGCCCGATGACACCTGAGCAGGCCAGGGCTGCTTTGCTTGCGTGGGCCGAAAGTCGGCCGAATCCAGCCTGAAGCTCCCCAACCCTCCCGGAGGAACCCCATGCCGATCACCGACGTGGCCCCGATCGTGGCCAGCATCGACATCGACGCACCGCCGGCCGCGGTGTGGGTGCTGGTCTCTGACCTGCGCAACATGGCTCGGTGGAGCCCGCAGTGCGTCAAGACGTTCGTGCGAGGCAGCGGCCCGGTCTCCCAGGGGTCGAAGCTGGTGAACATCAACCGGCGCGGGCCGCTCGTCTGGCCGACTCAGTCAATGGTGGTCCGCTTCGTCCCCGAGACCGAGATCGCGTTCCGAGTAAGGGAGAACTGGGTGGTGTGGAGCTACCATCTCGAGCCCACCGGGTCCGGTGGCACCCGGCTGATCGAAGCGCGCGAGGCACCACAGGGCATCTCCGACCTGTCGGTGCGGCTGATCAACGGAGTACTCAGCGGGGTGCCGAGCTTCTCCGAGGAGATGCACCAGGGCATGCAGGAGACGCTGCGCAAGATCAAGGCCGAGGCCGAGGCGAGCTGAGCGGCCTGCTCAGCTCACCTCGAGC
>JALZBH010000173.1 GCA_030947625.1 Actinomycetota bacterium | reverse complement strand
GTCCCTGAGGAGCGATGGCGTCCTTCATGCCCTTCTTCATCGCATGGAGGGCGTCGTACACAGCCGGGCCGACGCCGCGGACACCGTTGAGCCGTCGTTTGACCAGGTCGAGCACCTGCTCGTAGCGCGGGTTCGTGCGCAACGCGGTGAGGTGGTCGGCGAGACCGCCGATGGTGGGGCTGTACGAGCGACCGTTGTCGTTGACGACGATGACCAGCTTGCGGTTCCTGCCGGCGGCGATGTTGTTCAGCGCCTCCCAGGCCATCCCTCCGGTGAGCGCGCCGTCACCGATCACGGCAACCACGTGCCGGTCCTCACCACGGATGGCGTAGGCCTTGGCCAGACCATCGGCATACGACAGTGAAGCGGAGGCGTGCTGGTTCTCGACGATGTCGTGGTCGGACTCGACGCGTGAGGGGTAGCCGGAGAGGCCGCCTTCCTGCTTGAGCCGGTCGAACCCGGCTGCCCGGCCGGTGACGATCTTGTGCACGTAAGCCTGGTGCCCGGTGTCGAAGACGATCCTGTCCCGCGGGGAGTCGAAGACCCGGTGCAGCGCCAGGGTCAGCTCGACGACGCCTAGGTTCGGGCCGAGATGACCACCGGTGAGCGAGACCTTGGCGACCAGGAAGTCGCGGATCTCGACGGCAAGCTCGTCGAGGTCACGGTCATCGAGCTCACGCAGATCCTGCGGGGCCGAGATCTTATCGAGGTGACCCATGCTCCGCCCCTCCGAGGTGCTGTTCGACGTCCCTGCTCGCCAACGGGTGAGTCTAGTCGGCGGTGCTGGCGAGTACAGCCACGGCGGGCTCCTCCAGGCTGCCGAGCCACACCTGGCCGTCGTACTCGCGGACCCCGGTCGCCATGTGCCAGGTTGAGGAGTCTGCATCGAGGTCGTGGACCAGCCGGCCGGTGTCGTCGTAGGCCTGCACCCGGGCGGTGCGTTTCGGCTTGGGCTGCAAACCTTCGGGGATCCGGGTGACCAGCTTGCGCACGCCGAGAGGCGCCCGGTGCTGCAGCAGCTCCACCACCGGGTCCTTTGGCGAGGCGATCGTGACCCAGACCAGACCGTCGGACCCGCGGGCGATGTTGTCGGGGTATCCGGGCAGGTCCTCGCAGAAGAGCTCGTGGGTGCCTGCCCGGTCCCCGCCCAACCAGAGTCGTACGACGGTCCGGCGTCCCGTCTCGGCGACCAGTACGAACGACTCGTCCGCCGCCAGGGTGACGCCGTTGGCGAACGCCAAGCCGTCCAGGTGCCGCTCGACCCGGCCATCGGCACGCCGGACGAAGAGGCGCCCGGTCTGGGTGTTCTGCACGAAGTCGGCCTTCCATTGGTCGATGCCGTACTGCGTCGAGGTGTCCGAGAACCAGATGTCCCCGTTGCGGGCAACCGCCGCGTTGTTGCAGAAGAGCATCCGTCGTCCGTCGACTGTGTCGACGAGCCGCTCGATCGCGCCGCTGGTCTTGTCCATCGCCAGCAGGCCCTGCTTGGCATCGGCGATCAGCAGCCGGTCGTCCGGCAGCAGCTCGAGTCCAAGGGGTCGACCGCCTGTCTCCCCGATCCCCTCGACCTGCTGCCCGTCGGGACGGACGCGCCAGATGCGGCCGTCCGCCGTACCAGTCCAGACCAGGCCGTTCGCGTCGACGACGACGTCCTCGGCTCCTGGGCCCGGGACTGCGATCATGCGCAGGGAGGGTTTGGTCATCGGCTCAAACCGAGGCGCCGGTAGGACGTCGAGGCTCACAGCCGGGCCACGAACCTCTTTCCGCGCAAGGCCTCCTCGACCAGGCCGACGGCCCGGCGCTCGGACATCAGCCGGGCCTGCTCGCGTTGCCAGGCCTCGATGCCGGCCTCGATCGCCGCGGGGGTGGCGACCTCGCGCAACGCGCCGCGGGCCTCGCTGAGGCCCCGGTTGACTGCCTGCTGACAGGCCTCGACATGAAGTACGGCGAACCGGGCGAGCACCACCACATGACGCCGGACGCCGGGATAGCAGCGGTACTCCGGCGGACAGAGGTCCAGCAGCCAGCTGAGCGCCGTACGCTCCCAGTCCGGCGTGCCGGGCGGGCGGACCTGGCGCGGCCATCCTGGCGGCGCAACCGATCGTGCCATCGGCCTAGTATAGCCGAAGATCGAACACCTGTTCGACTCAGCCAGCCCCCAGCCCCGGGGCCGGATATCCGGTCGCGCGAGCCGGGCAAGGCGTCTAGCCTCGCGGACCATGGGCTACTTCGTGATGGCACGTCGTGTCCGGGAACGGGGCGCGACCCGGACGGTCCCGGCGCTGGGGCTGGCACCCGATGCGCAAGGAATGGGCACAACGCGTCGTCGATGAGGCCGGCGTCGGGCCGGGCGACCTGATCCTCGACCTGGGCGCCGGCACCGGGGCACTCACCGCTCCGCTGATCGCCGCCGGCGCGCGAGTGCTGGCCATCGAGCTGCATCCGGTTCGAGCAGCACTGTTGCGCGAGCGGTTCGGCGATCGGTTGACCGTCATCCAGACCGACCTGCGCGAGCTGCGGCTGCCATATCGGCCGTTCAAGGTCGTGGCCAACCCGCCGTACCACCTGACCACGGGGCTGGTCCGTCGGCTGCTCGGTTCAGACCGGATGCTTTCGGCCGACCTGGTGCTGCAGCGTGGCGCCATGCGCGGCCTGGTGGCGGCGCCACCGCGCGCTGCCCACAGCCGCCGATACGTGCTCAGTCAGGGAATGGTGCTGCCGGCCGGGGCGTATCGCTCGCCCCCACCCGTGGAGTCCAGCGTGCTACGCATCCGCCGCCGATGACTCCACTGCTCACGACCGTGCCCACCCCGGGAGAGGTTGTCGACGTTGGTCTCGACCAGGCAGATGCTCAGCCCGCTCAGGTGCGACGGTGGAACCTGATTCGTTCGTCGGGGAGGCGATGGTGGTCGTAGTCGGGGTGGTGGGCCAGTCGGTGGTGGTGTCCGCAGAGCAGTACGCCGTCGGCGAGGTTGGTCTTGCCACCCTTCGCCCAGGGGTCTCGCCCATGATGGGCTTCACACCACGATGCCGGTCGATCGCAGGTTTCCGCGCGGCAGCCGCCGTCTCGCAGCCGCAGGGCGACCATCTGGGCTTTGGAGAACAGCCGGGACTCCCGGCCGAGGTCAAGGATCGTTGAGGGGCCGCCGAGGACGGCGGGGATGATCCCGGCGTTGCACGCCAACCGGCGCGCTTCACCGGCCGAGATGGCCTCTCCATCGCGGCGCTGAGCAGCGGCGAGCGCCGAGGTGAGCGTTTCGTGAGCCAGCGTGACCACGATCGTGGCCGCGGTCTTGCCGTGCACCGGCAGCGCGTCCACGGGTAGGTGTTCGATCAGGTGGCACAGCGCTTGCCCGAGCTGGGTCGGGTAGTCCGGCCGGGGGTGCTGGTGGTCGGGGTTGGCCCCGGCTGGGGTAGTGACGCGGGGTGCGGTAATCGCCTCCAGCGCGGTCTTAAGCATCCCGGCGTGCAGATCGGGGACTTGGAACCATCCGGCGCTGGTGCCGTCGCCGTTGCGACGCATGGTGAACCGCGCCCGGGCGTAGGCCGCCTGCTCCTCACGCTCCAGCTGCTGGCCCAGCCGCTGGTCGGCCACCTCCGGGGCGATCACCTCGAGTAGGTGTCTGCCGAGGATTCGCAGCTGCTGGGGGCACAGCTGGGTCGCCTCCTCGACGAGGGTCTGCTCGGCCCGGGCCAACAGCTCTGCGGCAATGTCCCCAGGCAGCTCGGCCAGCGCCCGCACGATCACGCGGGCATGGGCCGCCGAGAGCTCCCCTGCCGCCAGCGCTCGTCCCGTTGCCGGATGGTTGCGTTCCAACACCGTCGCGAGTCGAACCAGGCCGCGCGCCTCGGCAAAGTCGGTGCGGGTCTGGTGCGCCAACCACGCCCCGGTCGAAGCTGACCCATCGACCGCACCGACCTCGTCGAGGTCGGCCGCGGACAACACCTTGAGCCGCATTGCCTCGAGCCGGGCCTGTTCGCGGGTCAGCTCCACCAGGGCCAACCGCTGCTGCTCTGGCGTCATGAACACCGGATCGCAGAACGCGACCTTGTCCAGGGCACCATCCAGGGCTCGTACGAACCCCAGAATCGGGTGCGTGGTCGCCTCCTCGGTGCTGACGCTCATACCAGAATTCAAGCACCTTTCACCGACATTTTCGATAACCTATGCGAAAATGTGGACAACCAGTTTGGCGCTCTTCGAGGGCGACTCAACAAGCAGGCGGATCACCGTTCCCATTCACACCTGATCGCCGATGCAAGAGCCGGGTCGGGGTACCAAACCCGCACGCCAGAGCCGGGTCGGCGTACCAAACGCGCACGCAAGAGCCGGGGCGGGGTGCCGAGTGGGAAACGTCAACCTTGAAGGAACGAGAACCGGACCTCGCGGTCGGGATTGTCGGTGTTGAGGTCGACCAGGCAGATGCTCTGCCAGGTGCCAAGGGCGAGGCTGCCGCCGAGCACCGGAACGGTGGCGTACGGCGGAACCAGTGCCGGCATCACGTGCGAGCGGCCGTGACCCGGCGAGCCATGCCGGTGACGCCAGCGGTCGTGCGCGGGTAACAGGTCAGCCAAGGCGGTCAGCAGGTCGTCATCGGATCCAGCACCGGTCTCCAGGATTGCGATCCCGGCCGTGGCATGCGGGACGAAGACGTGCACCAGCCCGTCGCAACGCCCGGCACAGAAGCTGGCCACATCCCGGGTGAGGTCGAGGACCTTCTCCTCGCGGCCGGTCCGATAGGTTCGGGTCTCGCTGTCCACCGCTCAACCCTCACGCATGGGGCCACCGGGGCGGTCGTAACCGTCGGCCACAATCTCCGCGACGACCGACAACGCGATCTCACCGGGAGCCTTGCCACCGATGTTCAACCCGGCCGGGACGTGCAGCTTCTCCAGGCCCGGCACTTCTTCGGCACGCAACTCCGCGAGCAGCCCTTCCGAGCGGCGCCGGCTCGCCATCATGGCGACGTACGCCGCCGGCGAGGTGAGCGCAGCTCGCAGTACGACGGGTGCATCCGGCGCGTCATGGTCACAGAGAACCACCGCATCGCCGACGCCGAGACCAACCTCCCTGAGCGCCGCCACCGCAGCTCCTGCTTCATCTTCCTCGAGGAGAACCACGTCCCTGCCCGCCGTGCGGGCAATCGTCTCGATGGCTTCCGAGATCGGGTTCCGGGTGAGCAGCACGACCC
>JALZBH010000172.1 GCA_030947625.1 Actinomycetota bacterium | reverse complement strand
AGGCCGATGTCCCCGACCCGGTTGACCACGAAGGCCTTCTTGGCGGCGACCGCGGCCGAGGGCTTGTACTGCCAGAAACCGATGAGGAGGTACGACGCCAGGCCGACGCCCTCCCAGCCGAGGAACAGCCCGACGTAGTCGGACGCAAGCACCAGCACGAGCATCGAGGCGATGAACAGGTTGAGATAGCCGAAGAACCTTCGGCGACGCTCGTCGTGGGCCATGTAGCCGATGGAGTAGATGTGGATCAGCCCACCGACGCCGGTGATCAGCAGCAAGAACAGCGCCGACAGCGGGTCGTAGAGAAGAGCCAGGTCCACCCGATAGCTCCCCGAGCTGAACCAGGTCCACAGGTGCTGGGTCAGGGAGCGGTCCGCCTCGCCCCGCCCCGCCAGGGAGATGAACAGCACCACGCTCAGCATGAAGGACAGTACGACGGTCGCCGCACCGAGCAGATGGCCGAACCGGTCGGTGCGGCGACCGCCGACGAGCAGGACCAATGCGCCCAGGGCGGGAAGGGCGACCACCACCCACAGCAACGTGAAGGTCCCGCCCGCGGTGCCCGGATGCACGACTGGCGCAGCAACGTGCGCCAGTGGAGTCGACATCAGTGCTGGGTGCGCCATGGTCCCCTCAGTACTTCAACAGGCTTGCGTCGTCGACGGAGGCTGAGCGCCGAGTGCGGAAGATGGTCATGATGATCGCCAGACCAACGACGACCTCCGCTGCGGCCACCACCATCACGAAGAACGCCGCGACCTGGCCGTCGAGGTTGCCGTTCACACGCGAGAACGTGACCAGCGCAAGGTTGCTGGCGTTGAGCATCAGCTCCACGCACATGAACACCACGATCGCGTTGCGTCGCGTGAGCACGCCGACGCAGCCGATCGTGAACAAGATCGCGGAGAGGGCGATGAACGGAGTAGCACTCATGCCGGCTCCTCCTCTGTCCTGGCCCCACCGCTGGTCGTCGCGCTCGCGGACACCGAGTCCGAGGTCGGATCGTCGCCGGGATCCTCGGTGAACCTGGCCACGTCGCCGGCGATCTCCGGCGCGGACTTCACCGTGCCACGTGCTGCCAGCACCCTCGAGATCGACCCGGGCGCGGCAGCCCCGTCTGGCAGCAGCGCCGGGGTGTCGACGGCGTTGTGCCGGGCGAACACACCCGGCGGCGGAAGCGGACCGAGATGAGTACCTCGGGTGGCGTAGTCACGCATCCGCTGTGCGGCGAGGTCGGCCTGGGTCTCCTTCGGCGTCAACCGCTCGCGATGGGCCAGCACCATCGCACCCAGCGCCGCGGTGATCAACAGCGCCGAGGTCACCTCGAAGGCGAACACGTATCGGGTGAACAGGACCTTCGCCAAAGCCGGGACGTTGCCGCCGGCGTTGGCCGCACCGAGCCCAGTGGCCACCCCCAGTGAGACCTGCGTCAGCGCAGTCAACAGGGTTAGTCCGAAGACCAACCCGACCAGGATCGCGAACAGCCGCTGCCCTCTGATCGTCTCGACCACCGAGTCTGAGGAGTCGACGCCGACCAGCATCAGCACGAAGAGGAACAGCATCAAGATCGCGCCGGTGTAGACGATGATCTGCACGGCGAACAGGAACGGGGCGTTCTGCACGGCGTACAGAACCGCTAGCGAGATCATCACCACCGCCAGGAGCAAGGCACAGTGGACTGCCTTGCGTGCGAACAGGATGCCGAGTGCGGCCAGCACCATCACCGGTGCGAGCACCCAGAACGCGATCATGCGCCGGCCTCCGGATCCGGGGCAGAGCCGCCCGGTGCCCGCAGCGTCCCCATGTAGTAGTCGCTCTCGTCGTCCCCGAGCCGCATCGGGTGCGGCGGCTGTTCCATGCCGGGCAGCAACGGTGCGAGCAGGTCGGACTTCTCATAGATCAGGTCGGCCCGGTTGTTGTCCGCGAGCTCGTACTCGTTGGTCATCGTCAAGGCCCGGGTCGGGCACGCTTCGATGCACAGTCCGCACAGGATGCAGCGCAGGTAGTTGATCTGGTAGACGCGGCCGTACCGCTCGCCGGGGCTGAACCGCTCCTCCTCGGAGTTCGAGTCGCCCTCGACGTAGATCGCGTCTGCCGGGCAGGCCCAGGCGCACAGCTCACAACCGATGCACTTCTCCAGGCCGTCGGGCCACCGGTTGAGCTGGTGCCGTCCGTGGAACCGCGGCGCTGTCGGCTCCTTCTGGAAGGGGTACTGCTCGGTGACCACCTTCTTGAACATCGTGCGGAAGGTGACGCCGAACCCTGCGACCGGGTTCCACAGCTGCTCCTTCAGGGTGGCCATCAGCGCACTGCCTCTCCGGTCGAGCCGCTTACCGTCGACTCGGCCAGCGCGCCGTTGGTGGACCCACGGGACTCGACGGGCGGCATCGGCGGCACCGGATAGCCGCCGGCGAAGGCGTCGAACGGCTCTTCCTGCTCGATCGCACCGTGCTCCGCCTCCTGGTCGTCCCGGCGCACCTCGACGAAGAAGAGCACCGCAACGAGCACCGCGAGTACGGCGATCGCGGCGTACAGGTAGGCCCGGTTGAAACCACCGTGAAGGTTGATCGCGCGGATCGTCGCGACCGCAATGATCCAGACCAGCGAGATCGGGATCAGTCGCTTCCAGCCGAACGACATGAACTGGTCGTACCGCAACCGCGGCAACGTGCCGCGCAGCCAGATGAAGACGAAGATGAAGATCATCACCTTGGCCATGAACCACAGGAATGGCCAGTACCCGGAGTTCGCGGCACCCCACAACGACAGCGGCCAGGGTGCCCTCCAGCCGCCGAGGAACAGCGTGGTCGCAAGCGCCGAGACCGTGGCCATGTTGATGTATTCGGCGAGGAAGAACAGCGCGAACTTCAGCGAGGAGTACTCCGTGTGGAAGCCGCCGACGAGCTCACCCTCGGCCTCGGGAAGGTCGAACGGTGCACGGTTGGTCTCGCCGATCATCGAGATCAGGTAGATCACAAACGACGGGATCAAGATGATGCCGAACCACAGTCGTTGCTGGGCGTTGACGATCTGGCTGGTCGACATCGAACCGGCGTACAAGAAGACCGCGACCAGAGCCAGGCCCATGGCCACCTCGTAGGAGATCATCTGCGCACTCGAACGAAGTCCGCCGAGCAGCGAGTACGTCGATCCCGATGACCAGCCGCCGAGGACGATGCCGTAGATGCCGATCGAGGCGATCGCCATCACGAAGATCACCGCGACCGGCATGTCGGTCAGCTGCAGCGGGGTGTGGATGTCGGTCCACGGGACCCGGACGACCGGGCCGAAGGGGATCACCGCGAAGGTCACGAACGCGGGCACGGTGGCGATCACCGGTGCCATCACGAACACGGCCGTGTCGGCGGCCTTGGGGATGAGGTCCTCCTTGAGCGCGAGCTTGACGCCGTCGGCCAGGCTCTGCAGCAGGCCGAAGGGGCCGTTGACGTTGGGGCCGATGCGGTGCTGCATCCGGGCCACCACCCGGCGCTCGAACCAGATGTTGAACAACGTCAGCACGACCAGGACCACGAAGATCAGCACTGCCTTGAGAATCACCAACCAGAACGGGTCGTGACCGAAGGCGCCCAGGCCGGCGTACGCCTGTGCGGGCACTATCGAGATCGTCACCGGCCGCCTCCTTGGAGCTCGACCCGACTGCCGGCGGGTCCGACGAGATGTCGCACATTCGCATCGGGTGCGCTGGCCGGCGCCCAGACCACGCCGTCGACCAGGTCGGCGACTCCCACCGGAAGGACCAGGGAGCCGAGCTCTCCGCTGAGCCTGACGTCGTCTCCTTCGGCGACTCCGAGCTCGGCGAGCGTCCGGGCGTTGACCAGGACAACCGGCCGGCGAGCCGTCTGTCGAAGGTACCGGTCACCGTCTTGCATTCGTCCGTCGTCGAGCAGCTGTTTCCAGCTCGCCAGGACGTAGCCGCCCCGTGGTCTGGTCGGTTGCTCGGGCCGGGCCGGTTGCTCGGATCGGGTCGAGGCCCCGTCCCAGGGACCCACCTCGGTCATCTCGGCGTACGCCTGCTCCGGCGTACGGATGCCCAGCGGTGCGCCGAGCTCCTCGGAGATGCCGGCGAGCACGCGTACGTCGGGCAGCGCGTGCGGATTGCCGAGCACGGTGTCGAAGGACCGCAGCCGACCTTCCCAGTTGACGAAGGTGCCGGACTTGTCGTCCATCGGAGCGACCGGGAACACCACATCGGCCAGCTCGGTGACCTCGGAACGGCGCAGCTCCAGCGACACCACGAAGTCGGCACGAGACAACGCCGCCCGGGCCAGCGACGGGTCAGCAAGGTCGCCGACATCGACGCCGGCGACGACCAGTGCGGACAGCTCGCCGGTGGCAGCAGCGGCGATGATCGCGTTGCCGTCGCGACCGACGGCTTCCGGCAGGGAGTCCACCCCCCAGGCAGCAGCCAGGTCGACTCGCGCAGCCGCGTCGGCAGCCGGCCGGCCGCCCGGAAGCAGGTTGGGAAGGGCTCCGACCTCGACGGCACCGCGGTCTCCCGCGCGGCGGGGAACCCAGGCCAGGCGGGCGCCGGTGGTCCGAGCCAGGTCTGCGGCCGCGGTCAGCGCGCCTGGTGCGTGCGCCAGCCGTTCGCCGACCAGGACCACACCGCCACTGTCCAACGCGACCCCGCGGTTGTCGGCGATCGCGGCGATGGCGGCTGCTTCCTCGCCCGGAACGGTCGGGATCAGCCGGCCGCCCATCTTGTGGAGGCCGCGCGAGGTGAACGGCGCGACCGACCAGATCGGCGTCTTCGACGCATGGCTGGCCTTGCGAAGCCGCAGGAAGATCGTCGGGGCCTCGTCCTCCGGCTCCAGGCCAAGGAGTACGACGCAGCGCGCGGTCTCCAGGTCGGCGTACGTCACGTCGCGCCGGAGTACGACGTGCGCAGCCAGGAACTCCGCCTCCTCGACGGAGTGGGCCCGGGCGCGGAAGTCGATGTCATTGGTGCCGAGCGCTACTCGGGCGAACTTGGCGTACGCGTAAGCGTCCTCGGCCGTGAGCCGTCCGCCGGTCAGCACACCCGCGGGACCGGCAGCGCGCAACCCGCGGGCGGCGATCTCGAAGGCCTCGGACCATGAGGCAGCGCGCTGCTGGCCGCTCTCGTCGCGGACCAGGGGACGCGTCAGCCGGTCGTCCTGACGGGCATAGAGGAACGCGAAACGGTCCTTGTCGCTGATCCACTCCTCGT
>JALZBH010000171.1:3330-5220 GCA_030947625.1 Actinomycetota bacterium | reverse complement strand
CGCCGGCGACCTGCGGATGCTGGTCGCCTCGTTGCGGATGGTCTCGGAGTTCGAGCGGATGGGTGACCTCTCGGTGCATGTGGCGAAGATCGCCCGGCTCCGGGTTCCCGAGATCGCAGTGCCCGAGCAGATCGTGCCGACCATTGCCCGGATGGCGGCGGTGGCGGAGGTGATGGTGGGAAAGGTCGAGTACATCATCGCGGCCTCTGACGTGGCGGCGGCCGAAGAGCTCGAAGAGGTCGACGAGGAGATGGACCGGCTGCGACGGTCGTCCTTCCGCGAGCTGCTCGGCGCGGACTGGAAGCACGGCGTCGAACCGGCCGTCGACATCGCGCTGCTCGGTCGCTACTACGAGCGGATCGCCGACCACGCCGTCTCGATCGCTCGTCGGGTGGTCTTCCTGGTCACCGGTGAGCACCCCACGTACGTCACCTGACGGGGGCCGGCAGGTCCGGTAACAGCAGCGCCGAGTCACCGAACTCGTGCCAGAGGTAGCCCTCCTGCACCGCCGCGTCATAGGCGCGCTGGGTGAGCTCGGCACCGGCCACCGACTCCACCAGCAGCAGGTGGGATGCGTGCGGGTCGTGCCACCCGGTGACCAGACCTGACACGATCCGGGCTGGGTCGGCCGGTGAGATCACCCGGTCGGTCCAGCCGAGGGTGGCCTTCACGGTCGCGTCCGGCAGCACGGCCGACTCCAGGGCCCGGGTGACCGTCGTACCCACCGCGACAACGCGGCCGCCGGCGGCGCGGACCGTGTTCACCAGCCGCGCGGTCGGCGGGGGCACCTCGAACCACTCCGCCTGCGGCGCCTCACCTGCCTCCTGGGAGGACAGCCCGGTGTGCAGCGTCACCGGTGCCACCGCGACCCCCATGCTGGCCAGCCCCCGGACGACCCCGTCGGTGAACGGTCGGGCCGCGGAGGGCATCTCCACGCTGCCTGGCCGGATGCCGAAGATCGTCTGGTAGCTCGACAACGGGTAACGGCGGTCGAGATAACCGTAGGCGATGGGACGGCCGTGTCGGTCCAGCCAGCCGCGCAGGTCCCCGGTGGTCCGGGCCCGCCACAGCCGGTTCCCGGCACCGGACGGTGAGGAGCCCTTGGCGGGGTACGGCGCAACCAGCACCAGGGAGACCGCCCCGGCTCTGAGGCGTTCACCCGGGCGTGCGTCGAGGATGGACCGGTCCGCATCCGGAGCGGTGCGCAGCTCGACCACCCAGGTCCGATCGGGGAGCCGGCTGGCGACGTGGACGACCACGGGCTCGCCGCTCTGGCGGACGGCGTCGGTCTCGCCGGCAACTGTGGCGGAGTTGTTGACTACGACCAGGTCGCCGGGTGCCAGCTCCTGGGACAGGTCGCGGAACCGACGGTGGGTGACGCCGCCTGGGCGGACGACGAGGATCCGGACGCCGTCCCTGGCGAGCCCGCGGGTCTCCGCGGGTGCAGCCGCGGTCGTCTCCCGGGGCGAGGCGAAACGGGTGGTTGGGGCGCCGGTGAGGGTGGGCATGTCAGCTCCGTTGCTTGGTGGCCGGCTGCAGCTCGGCGGCGCGGTAGCGACCGGTAGGTCGCGGCCGTTCCTCGAGCAGGGGCAAGAGACCGGGGAGGACCGACTCTGGGGTCGGCCGGTCGGAGATGTCCTCTCCGGGGAAGGCGTCTTGGTGCATGTCGGTGCGCATGTCGCCGGGGTCGACGACGTACGTCGTGAGGCCGGACTCGGCCCCGAACGTGAGCAGCAGATGCTCGAGCATCGCCTTGGTGGCGCCGTACGGCCCCCAGGACGGGTAGTGCTCGGCAGCCGCATCGGAGGTGATCGCGACCACCAGCCCGTGGCGCCGGCCGAGCTCTTCGCGGAGCGCCAGGGTGAGCTCGAGCGGGGGGGGGGGGGGGGG
>JALZBH010000171.1:0-3320 GCA_030947625.1 Actinomycetota bacterium | reverse complement strand
CGCCACGTCGTCCAGCACGCGTGGGAGGTCGTCGTACTCCACGATGGGACGCATCGGCAACGGACCAAGGGTGCTCGCGTTGTGCACCAGCAGGTCGAGGCCGCCGAGTGCCGCGACCTCCGACACCAGCCGCTCCCGGTGACGCGGGTCGGTGACGTCGCCGACCACCCCAGTCGCGCCGCTGTGTGCGGTGGCGCTCACCAGCCGATCGGCGTGCCGGGCGTCGGTCAGCACGGTCCAGCCACGGTCGACGAGCGCCGTGGTCAGCGCCAAACCCAGCCCCTGGGAGCCCCCGGTGACGAGGGCGGTTCTCTTCGTGTCGCTACTGCTCATGGAGCCAGTATTAAACTTAAAGTGAACTTGAGTTCAAGAGGAGATCTTGATGAAGACCAGTGATCTGTTGTCGGTGGGCGACGTTGCCCGGCGCAGCGGCTTCGCGGCATCGGCCCTGCGGTTCTATGAGAGCGAGGGGTTGATCCAGGCGACCCGGTCCCCCGGCGGCCGGCGGCAGTTCCAGCGCAGCGTGCTGCGCCGCCTTGCCTTCATCCGGGCCGCGACCAACGTCGGCCTGACTCTCGACGAGGTGCGTGCGGAGCTCGGCCGGCTGCCGTCCGCTCGCACCCCTACCAAGGCGGACTGGCAGCGGATCACCGTGCACTGGCGCAGCCGGCTCGACGAGCAGATCAAGGCGCTGCGCCAGCTGCGGGACGGACTCGACTCGTGCATCGGCTGTGGCTGTCTCTCACTACAGCGCTGCCAGATCTCCAATCCAAACGACCTGGCCGGCGAGTTGGAACGCGCCCAGGGGGCGGCATACCTCTCGCCGATGCTGCGGCGTCAGCACCCGGGCCGGGCTTCCTTCCGCAACTGAGGCCGCATCCACGGGCGGAGCAAGTCAGCGGCCCTGGTTGGCCACTGCGGCCGCTGCCGCCGCGGCTGCCTCCGGATCCAGGTAGCGGCCGCCTGCGACGGTTGGCCGGTGCGACTCGTCGAGCTGGTACACCAACGGCAGGCCGGTCGGGATGTTCAGCCCGGAGATGGCATCGTCGCTGATCTGGTCCAGGTGCTTGACAATCCCCCGGAGGCTGTTGCCGTGGGCGACCACCAGAACCGTCAACCCCCTGTCCAGGTCGGGCAGGATCGCCGAGTCCCAGTAAGGAAGCATCCGGGTGATGACGTCCTTGAGGCACTCGGTGCGCGGCACGCTGCTCCCGCGCTCGGACCCGAGGTCGTCCTCGAGGTCGGCGCCAAGGTCCGCCGTGAGGTTGGCATAGCGGGGGTCGGCGTCCTGGGCGAACTCGCTGCCCTCCTCGATCGGCGGAGGGGGTACGTCGAACGAGCGGCGCCACAACATGAACTGTTCCTCGCCGTACTCCTCGAGGGTCTGCTTCTTGTCCTTGCCCTGCAACGCGCCGTAGTGACGCTCGTTGAGCCGCCAGCTCCGGCGCACCGGGATCCACGGGCGGTCGGCGGTGTCCAGGGCCAGGTTGGCGGTGGTGATCGCCCGTCGGAGCACCGAGGTGTGGAGTACGTCGGCCAGCAACCCGGCCGCGAGCAGCTGCTCGCCAGCCCGGGTCGCCTCGGTACATCCCTTCTCGGTGAGCGGGACGTCGACCCATCCGGTGAACAGGTTCTTCGCGTTCCACTCGCTCTCGCCGTGGCGCAGCAGGATCAGCGTCGGGGTGCTCATCCGCCCAGGTTAGAGCGAGGTCAAGACGGTGAGCTCGATGGGCTCGGGGACTGCTTCGGCGAGGCGCTGGAGGTGCCGGACGGGCTGCTGGACGGGGTCGGGGAGGCGGAGCGGGTCGAGCTGGGAGACGGCGTGGCCACCCCGACCGGGATCCCGGCGTAGTCGCCGCTGTGGTCGACGACTGGCACCAGCATGGTCACCTGCGCCGAGTTGGCGAAAGCGAACGTCACCGTGACGAACTTGCCGGCACTCAGCCCGCCACCGGTGACTGTGATCGGGTTTCCCGTGGCCAGGTTCACCAGACCGCCGGCGGGGATGAGTACGGCCCCGGGCGAGGCCGCCTGAAGCTGTGGCCCGGTCACGTTGAGCAGCTTGTCCGGTGTGGTCTGGTTCTCGTTGACCATGCTGGCCACCAGCCGCCCGGTGTCGGCGCCGCCGCTGACCACCAGCGCGTTGAGGACGTAGACGCTGCCGTCGCGGTTGTCGGTGCCGGTGGCCGGTTGGTAGACTTGGTCGGTCTGCACGCTGAACCCGCATCCGGCAAGAAGCAGCAGCGCGAGGGTCACCGGTGCGATTGCCAAACGTCGGCGATGGGATGGCATCACGATCGGCGGAACCTTTCGATGCAGCGTTTCGACGTTCGAGCGCTCAAACAGTAACGCTTCAGCTGCGTAGCCCCACAGTGAGGGCGCTGACCACCAACGCCACCGCGGCACCGGCCGTCATGACGGCCGAGATGACCAGCAACCTCGGCGCACCGGTCTTCAGGGCAATGCGGAGCGGCAGGTTGCGGGAGCCGGAGTCGTTGTCCTCGACGAGGTCGGGCAGCGTGGTCAGGAAATGCACGCCGACCCCGACGGCGGCGGCTGCCAAGGTGACGGCCAGTGTCGGGGCGGATCCCTGGTGCGTTGAGCCCCAGCCGCCGAACGACAGGTACGGCGCCAGCAGGCCGAACGTCAGCGCCCAACCGACCCAGGACCACGCCCTTCGATGTAGCCAGCGGTTATGGACGTACCCCACGAGGAGCGTGGCGAGCAGGAACAGCCCGGCGGCGATGCCGTTCTGCAGCGACAGCGGGATCACCAGCAGCACCAGGATCGCGATGACGAAGGTGGCGTTCCCGACGGGGACCAGCCCCTCGGCGACCGGCTTGCCAGGCACGTTGCCCACGGCGTCGTACTCACGGTCGGCGACGTCGTTGCCCAGACCCAGCGCCGCCTGTGCCAGGAGTACGGCCACCCCGGCTACCAACGCCTCCCGCAGTGGCCGGGCGCTGAGCACCGCCGCGACGGCGATGGCTGTTCCGAACGCCAGCGCCTGCAGGGGATGGCTGCTCCGCAGGATCGACAGCACCTGGCCGGCGCCGGTGGCCTTGGTGGCACCGGGGGTGGTGACGGTTGGGCTCATGGCATCGAAGTATTGACCAGACCCGAACCCAGCGGGAGGTGGGCTGGTGATGGCACCGGGATCGCACGGCACACGATCGGGGCCTTGTCAAGCCCCAATCTGGCCTCTGACCTGCACAAACGCAAAATCGGCCAACGTCGCACCGTGTTAGACTGGTCACCTCGAAAGGGGTTCATTGCACATGACTTTCACCGTCGGCGAAACGGTCGTATATCCAAACCAC
>JALZBH010000170.1 GCA_030947625.1 Actinomycetota bacterium | reverse complement strand
GGACGGCGACAAGCGCTCCGCGATGTACGACCAGTTCGTGGCCGGCGTACTCGCCACGATGCGCGACTTCACCCTTCTCTACGCTCCCAACATCAACTCCTACAAGCGGTTCTCCGCCGGGTCGTTCGCGCCGACCAGCGTGGCCTGGGGACTGGACAACCGCACCTGCGCGGTGCGGCTGGTCGGACATGGACCGAGCGCGCGGATGGAGAACCGGCTGCCCGGCGGCGACGTGAACCCCTACCTGGCGCTGGCGGCGATGCTCGCCGGTGGGTTGCATGGCATCGAGCAGCAGCTACCGCTCCAGGCCGAGCTGGTGGGCAACGCCTACGAGTCCGATGCGCCCAAGGTGCCGTCCAACCTGCGCGCGGCCCGCGAGGTGTTCGCCGGCTCGGACGTGGCCCGGTCGGCCTTCGGCGACGAGGTCGTCGACCACTACACGAACATGGCCGATGTCGAGCTGAAGGCGTACGACGCCGCAGTCACCGACTGGGAGCTCACCCGCGGGTTCGAGAGGCTCTGATCCGTGACCAGTCACACCTTGGTCAACCCGGCGACGGAGAAGCAGATCGGCGAGGTTCCGTCGGCGTCCGTAGACGAGACCGATGCCGCCATCGAGCGGGCCCACGAGGCCTTCGCTTCCTGGCGCGCGGTGGCTCCCGGTGAACGCGCACAGCTGCTGCGCGCCTTCGCCGCCGTCGTCGAGGACCACCTCGAGGAGCTGGCCCAGCTCGAAGTCACGAACGCCGGCCACACGATCGGCAACGCCCGCTGGGAGGCAGGGAACGTCCGCGACTGCTTGAACTACTACTCGGCGACGCCGGAGCGGCTGTTCGGTCGCCAGATCCCGGTGCCTGGCGGCGTCGACCTCACATTCCGCGAGCCGCTCGGTGTGGTCTCGGTGATCGTGCCCTGGAACTTTCCCATGCCGATCGCCGGCTGGGGGTTCGCGCCGGCGCTCGCGGCCGGCAACACCGTCGTACTCAAGCCCGCCGAGGTCACTCCACTGACCGCCATCCGGCTCGGCGAGCTGGCGCTGCTGGCCGGCCTGAAGGAAGGGGTGTTCACGGTGGTGCCCGGCAAGGGCTCGGTCGTCGGCCAGCGCTTCGTCACCCATCCAAGGGTCCGCAAGGTCTGCTTCACCGGCTCGACCTCCGTCGGCAAGCAGATCATGGCCGGCTGTGCCGACCAGGTGAAGCGAGTGACTCTGGAGCTCGGCGGGAAGAGCGCCAACATCGTGTTTGCCGACACCGACATCGCCGCTGCGGCCGCCTCGGCGCCGTACGCCGTCTTCGACAACGCCGGCCAGGACTGCTGCTCCCGGTCGCGGATCCTGGTGCAGCGGCAGGTGTACGACGAGTTCCTGAGCCGCCTCGAACAGGCCGTGAAGGCAATGCGGGTGATCGACCCGGCCAGCGAGACCAGCGAGATGGGCCCGATGGTCTCGGCGACCCAGCGCGACGCCGTACAGCGCTACATCGACGGCGCCACGGTGGCGTTCACCGGCAGCCGGCCTGATGGTGACGGCTACTGGCTGGCGCCCACCGTCGTGGAGTCGCGCTCGACGGACGAGGCGGTGTGGCGGGAGGAGGTGTTCGGCCCGGTCGCAGCGGTGCTGCCTTTCGACGACGAGACCGACGCGATCGCGCTGGCAAACGACACCGAGTACGGGCTGTCCGGGTCGATCTTCACCAACGACCTCGGTCGGGCCCTGCGGGTGGCCCGAGGGGTCGAGTCCGGCAACCTGAGCATCAACTCCCACTCGGCAGTGCGGTACTGGACCCCCTTCGGCGGGTTCAAGCAGTCCGGGCTCGGCCGGGAGCTCGGACCCGACGCCCCGCACGCCTTCACCGAGGAGAAGAACGTCTTCATCGCTCACTGAGGCGGGGCCGACCATAGCGGCGCCAGGAAAGGAAGTCGAAGAAATGGCAGGACGCATCGACGGCTTGGTAGCCGTGGTGACCGGCGGGTGCTCGGGCATCGGCCTAGCCACGGTCACCCGCTTCGTCGAGGAAGGCGCGAAGGTGGTCATCGGCGACATCGACGACGCCCGCGGCGAGACGCTCGTCGAGCAGCTCGGTGGTCCGTCGGTCACGACGTACGCCCACGTCGACGTGACCAGCAAGGACGATGTCGACGCGCTCTTCGGGACCGCGAAGTCCACCTACGGCGCGGTCGACATTGCCTTCAACAATGCCGGCATCTCGCCGCCGGAGGACGACTCGATCCTGGACACCGACCTCGACGCGTGGCGACGGGTGCAGGAGGTGAACCTGACCAGCGTCTACCTGTGCTGCAAGGCGGCGCTTCCCTACATGCTCGAGCAGGGCAAGGGCTCGATCATCAACACCGCGTCGTTCGTGGCGGTGATGGGCGCGGCCACCTCGCAGATCTCCTACTCCGCGTCCAAGGGCGGGGTGCTGGCGATGTCTCGCGAGCTGGGCGTGCAGTTCGCCCGTCAGGGAGTCCGGGTCAACGCCCTGTGCCCCGGCCCGGTGAACACCCCGCTGCTCCAAGAGCTCTTCGCCGCCGACCAGGAGCGGGCCGCCCGGCGCCTGGTGCACGTGCCGATGGGGCGTTTCGGCGAGCCGTGGGAGATGGCCAACGCAGTGCTGTTCCTGGCCTCCGACGAGTCCAGCTTCATCACCGCCTCCACCTTCCTGGTCGACGGCGGGATATCCGGCGCCTACGTCACGCCCCAGTGAACGGACGAGCGAGCGCCCGAGTGAACGGACGAGTGAGCACGCCCCTGGTCGGCCTCCCCACCTATCGCGAGCAGGCGGTCTGGGGGGTGTGGGCCCGCCGAGCCGACGTCCTCCAGGCGGAGTACGCCGATGCGGTGGTCACCGCCGGAGGCGCCCCCGTCCTGCTGCCACCCTCCTCCGTCGCACCCGAGATCGCCGCGACCGTGGTGGCCCGCCTGGACGGACTCGTGCTGACCGGGGGCGCCGACGTCGACCCGGCGCGCTACCACGAGCGGCCGCATCCTCGGACCACCAGCTGGAGCCCCGACCGGGACGCCTGGGAGGTCGCCCTGCTCGCCGCCGCCGACGAGCTCGCGCTGCCCGTGCTCGGGGTGTGCCGAGGCATGCAGCTGATGGCCGTCGCAGGCGGCGGCGCCCTGCAGCAACACACGGCGGATGTCGTAGCCAGCGACCGGCACCGGCCAGCCACCGACGTGTTCGGCACGGTCGAGGTCAACACCGCCGAGGGGTCGTTGGTTCGGCGCGCTGAAGGTGAGCGCGTCATGGTGAGGTGTCACCACCACCAGTCCGTGCGAGTGCACCCGGGATACACCGCGACCGCCTGGGCAGCGGATGGGACGCTGGAGGCGTTCGAGAGGGTGGGTGAGCGGTTCTGCGTCGGCGTCCAGTGGCACCCCGAGATGAGTCATGACCAACCGCTCTTCGACGCCCTCGTCGAGGCTGCGAAGGGCCATCGCTAGGTGGACGTGTCCAGGCGCCCAGGTTACTTGACGGTAGCCTTCTCACCTGGCCGCCGCAGACTGGCCCGGCAGCGACTTGCCCGTAGGGTCGGCTCCACGCCGGCAGGCCCAGTCCATCAGCAGATCGGAGGTGACGAGTGACTCTGGTACTGACGCTGGGCCTGCTGATGAACGCAGTTGCCCTGCCGATCGCCGGGCGTCGGGTGTGGTGGCTCTACCGACTGATCACGAGCGGGCAACCTGCGCCGGACCGGGTGGAGAACCTCACTCTGCGGGCCGGTACCGCGGTCAAGACCCAACTCGTCGAGGTTCTCGGTCAGAAGAAGCTGCTCAAGTGGTCGGTCCCGGGTGCCGCGCACTTCTTCGTGTTCTGGGCCTTCCTGATTCTGGCGTCGGTCTATCTGGAGGCTTACGGCTCGCTGTTCCACCCCGGGTTCCACATCCCACTGATCGGCCGGTGGCCGGTCCTGGGCTTCCTGCAGGACTTCATCGCGCTGATGGCATTCCTGGGCATCGTGACGTTCGCAGTCATCCGGTGGAAGAACTCACCAGCGCGGCTGGGGCGCGCCTCCCGCTTCAAGGGCTCTCATCTCGGCGGCGCCTGGATGGTCCTTTTCATGATCTTCAACGTCATCTGGTCGATGTTCTTGTTCCGGGGATCAGCCGTGAACACCGGCACGTTCCCCTACCGGAGCGGCGCCTTCGTCTCCGAGCTGGTCGGCCGGCTGCTCCACCCGCTGGGGCGGCACCCGAACCAGCTGCTCGAGCACGTCGGCCTGCTGATCCACATCGGCGTGATGCTCACGTTCTTGATCCTGGTGCTCAACTCCAAGCACCTGCACATCTTCATCGCCCCGCTGAACGTGCTGTTCTCCCGCCGACCCGTCGCCCTGGGTGCCTTGACGCCGATGACGGCCAACGGCGAGCGCGTCGACCTCGAGAACATCGAGGAACTCGACGAGGACACCGCCCTGGGCGTCGGCAAGGTGGAGGACTTCACCTGGAAGGGGCTCCTCGACTTCGCGACCTGCACCGAGTGCGGCCGCTGCCAGAGCCAGTGCCCCGCCTGGAACACCGAGAAGCCGCTGTCGCCCAAGCTGCTGATCATGGACCTGCGGGATCATGCGTTCGCGAAGGCGCCGTACATCTTGGCCGGGGAGGACAAGCAGGAATCCCTGCCCGACCGGGTCAAGCAGGAAGCCGGGCGCCCGCTCATCGGGGACGAGTCGACGTACGGCGTGATCGACCCGGACGTGCTCTGGTCGTGTACGTCGTGCGGCGCGTGCGTCCAGCAGTGCCCGGTCGACATCGAGCACGTGGACCACATCGTCGACATGCGCCGCTACCAGGTGCTCGTCGAGTCGAACTTCCCGACCGAGCTCAACGGGCTGTTCCGTGGCCTGGAGAACAAGGGCAACCCCTGGAACATGTCCGCCACCTCGCGGATGGACTGGGCACAGGGACTTGACTTCGACGTCAAGGTCATCGGCGGTCCGGCCGAGGACGACCCGGAGTCCCTCGACGACGTCGACTGGCTGTTCTGGGTCGGCTGCGCCGGCGCCTACGAGGACCGGGCGAAGAAGACGACCCGGGCGGTGGCTGAGCTGCTCGACATGGCGGGTGTCTCGTTCGCCGTACTCGGAAACGGTGAAACCTGCACGGGCGACCCTGCGCGGCGCGCGGGCAACGAGTTCGTCTTCCAGGGCTTGGCGACGCAGAACGCCGAGACTCTGAAGGAGCACAGAGCCAAGAAGGTCGTCTCGACCTGCGCCCACTGCTTCAACACGCTGAAGAACGAGTACGCCGAGTTCGGCATCGA
>JALZBH010000169.1 GCA_030947625.1 Actinomycetota bacterium | reverse complement strand
GCGCACCGCGTTGCAGCCAGGCGAGCTCCTTGCGCAGCAGGTTCTGGCGTCGCGACTCCGAAGCCGCCGCCTGCCGCTGCCTCTCGGACTTGGCCAGCACGAACGCGGCGTACCCACCCTCGGAGCCGTCGACGACCCCGTCGTGCACCTCCCAGGTCGTCTCGCAGACGGCGTCGAGGAACCAGCGGTCGTGAGTGACGACCACGAGTGCAGCAGTACGACGACCCGCCCGGCCGGTGAGGAACCCGGCAAGCCACGCGACGGCTTCTACGTCGAGATGGTTGGTCGGCTCGTCGAGGATCAGCAGGTCCTCGCGCGCGAGCAGCAAGCTCGCCAGCGAGCAGCGTCGCCGCTCACCACCGGACAGGCCGTGAACGGGCCGGTCCAGTGCCACTCCGGCGAGCAGCACCTCGACCACCTCCCGGGTGTCCGGGTCGGCGGCCCACTCGTGGTCGGCCAGCCCACGGAGCACGATGTCGCGCACCGAGTGCGCGTCGTCGAGCAGGTCCCGCTGGTCCAGGTACCCCAGCTGCAGTCCCCGGTTGCGAGAGACCCGGCCGCTGTCCGGCTCGACGCGCCCCGCAAGGAGGTTGAGCAAGGTGGTCTTGCCGTCACCGTTGCGTCCGACTACCCCGATGCGTTCACCCTCACCCACCCCGAGGCTGACCTCGTCGAGCAGCACCCGGATCCCGTAGGACTTCCCGACGCTCTCCATGCTGACCAGGTTCGGACGCGGACCGGCCATCAGGCGTACTCGACGACGTGCGCGCCGGCGACCGGCGCGGTTGCCACCGCCACGACGCTCAGGCCACGGGTGAGCAGGTCTGCACGCAGCATCCGGGCGTGCTCCTGGTTGTCGGCGGGGACCAGCAAGGTCGGGCCGGAGCCGGAGACGAAGAAGTCCGACATTCCCGCTTGGGAGAGCCGGCGCACCGTGTCGGCCAGGTCGGAGCGCAGGCTCAGCGCCGGCCGCTGGAGGTCGTTATGCAGGAACTTTCGTAGGCGTTCGCCGTCACCGCCGGCCAGAGCCCGGCGCAGCTCCTCGGGGTCTGCGGCGAACCCTTCCTGCGGGCCCGGGCGGAGCCGGTCGAGCTCGCGGTAGACCCGCGGCGTAGCCAACCCTCTTTCGGAGCCGATCACCAGCCACCACCAGGCGCCATTGTCTACAAGCGGCTCGAGCTGGTCGCCTCGCCCGGTTCCCAGGGCAGTGCCGCCGAGCAGCGCAAACGGCACGTCGCTGCCGAGCTGTGCGGCTAGGGCCAGCAGCTCCGCGTCAGTGGTGTCGAGCTCCCACAGCCGGTCGAGGGCGACGAGGGTGGCCGCCGCATCGGCCGAGCCGCCGGCCATTCCGCCGGCCACGGGGATGCCCTTGGCGATGGTGATCGCCGCAGCACGCTCGATGCCGTGGTGCTCGGCGAGCAGCCGGCCCGCACGGACAGCGACGTTGCGCTCGTCAAGAGGTAGGCCGGCACAGTCGATGTCCCCCACCGAAACGAGCTCCACCGACCAGCCGGAGGCGTCGGTGACGCTCACGTCGTCGTACACGCTGATCGCCTGGAAGACAGTGACCAGCGGGTGAAAGCCGTCCTCACCAAGCGGACCGACCGCGAGATGGAGGTTGATCTTCGCGGGGGCCCGCGCGGTGACTCTCATTCGAGCGCCTCCGCGATCCTCGCGAAGTCGGCCAGGCCGAGCTGTTCGCCTCGGGTCATCGGGTCGACCCCGGCCCTCGCCAGCGCCGCGTCCGCGACCTCCGCGGACCCGGCCAGCGGACGCAAGGCAGACCGCAACGCCTTGCGCCGTTGGCCAAACGCTGCGTCGACGACCGCAAAGACCTGAGCGCGAGTTGCCCGGGTGGTGGGCGGTTCGCGTCGCCGCCACGACACCAGGGCAGAGTCCACGTTCGGGACCGGCCAGAACACGTTGCGTCCCACCGACCCGGCCCGGCGTACGTCGGCGAACCAGGCGGCCTTGACCGAAGGGATCCCGTACACCTTCGACCCAGGACCCGCGGCGAGCCGGTCGGCTACCTCGGACTGGACCATCACCAACCCGTGTTCGAGTGAGGGCAGCAGCTCCATCAGATGAAGCAGCACCGGCACCGAGACGTTGTAGGGCAAGTTCGCCACCAGCGCCGTCGGTGCCGGACCAGAGAGCCCGTTGATCCGGAGCGCATCAGCGGACAGTACTTCGAACCGTTCGCGGTAGTCCGGCGCGAACTCAGCGACTGTGGCCGGCAGAGCGGCGGCAAGCACCGGGTCCACTTCGACAGCCACCACAGCGGCCGCGACCTCGAGCAGGCCCAGGGTCAACGAACCGAGACCCGGGCCCACCTCGAGAACCACGTCGGTGTCCGTGACCCCGGACGCACGCACGACTCGACGGACGGTGTTGGCGTCGATCACGAAGTTCTGGCCGCGCTGTTTGCTGGGCCGCAAGCCGAGTCCGGCTGCCAGCGAACGCACCTCCGCGGGACCGAGCAGTCTCGGTCCCGCGGATGGTTGTTCGCTCACCCGAGCGAGGGTAAGGCAGTCGGTCAGGCGCGTGCGCCGCAGACCGGCCAGGCGCCGTAACCGCCCTCGGCAGCACGGACCCGCTCGGCCACGGCAATCTGCTGTGCGCGGCTGTTCAGGTCCGGCCGGCCGGTGCCGCCGTACGCGGCCCATGTGCCCAGGGTGAACTGCAGCCCGCCGTAGTAGCCGTTGCCGGTGTTCGTCGCCCAGTTGCCACCGGACTCGCACGCGGCGATCCGATCCCAGACCGAGCTGCCGCCGGCGAAGTTGGCTGCCGCAGGCGCGGGTGGGGGCGGTGGCGGGGGCGGAGCCTTGGTGCCCACCTTGACCAGCGCGTCCACCGGCTGACGTTCCATGCGCTGCCGGACGACCTGCCTTCTGAAGACGGTCCCGTTGTGCAGCACGACGCGGTACCAGATCGCTCGGAGCCCGCTCTGTCCTACACGGACGATCCTGGTCTGGCCCTGCAGCATCGACGAGTCCGACTGGTTGACCGTGCGGAACCCGATCCCCTGTGCAACGCGCTTGGTCGCGATGGCGACCCGGATCAGGACGACCTTGTCGCCGTCCTTGAGCCGGTGACCCAGACCCGGCCGAATGATGTCGTTGTGGCCGTACTTGACGCCGAGGTGAGCCAGCAGCTGGCGCACGGTGAGCACCGGCACGTTGGCATGAGCGAGCTTGGCGTTGGCGACCTTGATCTCCACCCGCTTGGGTGTGGTGATCTGCAGCGCCATGCCTTGGCGGTCGATGCTGGCGCCACGGCTCGACGACAGCGCCGCACCGGTGTACCGCAGCCCGAGCTGGGACATCGCGGAGGCCAAAGTGGTCGCGGTCGTCCAGTGGGTGGACTTGACACCGTCGACGCTGACCGAGAGCGGGCGGCCGAAGCGGACCGAGATCTGGGTGCCGTCGTGTACGCCGGAGTCAAGGGAGGGAACCACACTGTCGTGCGGTCCGACGACCACGTGCCTGTCGGCCAGGACACTGCGAACAGTCTTGCCGAAGGACTCGACCGTGGTCTGCTTGCCGTCGAGCGAAAGAGTCACCTTGTGGTTGAGCATCTGGTAGCCGACCGCGGTGCCTGCCAGTGCCAGCACTACGGCACCAACCAGGCCGATCATGAGGGCTTTGCGGTTTGCGAATGGCGTGATGAGCGCGCGCACAGACTCTCCGATGTCTTGCGGATTTCCGGGCCACGGCAATCGGCGCTCTTCCGACCCGGCGGCTCATCCCGGCCAGGTCCAGATCCCCCACGAAGCGCCGACCGGGTGCTACAACCGATCCCGGCCAACGGGACCCGACCTTAGACACGTCCGCACCCGGTTGGCAACCCCGCCGTGATATCAGATCCCGCTCGGGCCCGAGAAGTGGTCCAGGTCACTCCGGTGTGCAGCCCGACCCAATTCCCCAGGGGCCGCCGTAGGCCCGGTCGGTGTTGGCGTCGATGGCGCGGCACAGCTCCTCAAGATCCCAGCCGGCAGTCTGGGCCATCGAACGGACGGTCAGCGGGATCAGGTAGGAGGCGTTGGGACGGCCACGATGGGGGGCCGGGGTCAGGTACGGCGCATCCGTCTCGACGAGCACCCGGTCGATCGGGGTAACCCTCAGGGCCGCTCGCAGTGGTTCGGCGTTCTTGAACGTCACCGTGCCGGCGTACGAGAGAAACGCCCCCCGGTCCAGACAGGAGCGCGCGAACTGGGGGCCACCACTGAAACAGTGCATCACCCAGCGCTGCGGCGGCCCGACCTCATCGATCATCCTCAGGACGTCGTCGTGGGCGTCCCGGTCGTGGATGACCAGGGTCTTGTCCAGCGCGCCCGCCAGCTCGAGGTGACGCCGGAAGCTCGTCCGCTGGGCATCGCGACCGTCTGGTCCGGTGCGGAAGTAGTCCAGCCCGGTCTCCCCGACCGCGCGAACCCGGTCACTGGCCCGGGCCAGCCGCTCGATCTCGGCGAGCCCGCGGTCGAGGCCGCCGGACGCGGCCAGCCGGGGCGCCTCATTCGGGTGCAAAGCGACCCCTGCCACGATCTGGTGGTGCGCTCGGGCGGTGTCGACCGCCCATGCCGCACCCGGCAGGTCACAGCCGATCTGCACGATCCGGGGCACGCCGACCGCGGCCGACCGGGCCAGGGCCTGCTCGGTCGGCAGCCACTCCCCGTCGGCGATGTCGAGATGGCAGTGGTTGTCGACGACCGGATGTGGCAATGCGTCGGGAGCTTCGGGCCGGCTGCGGTCGGGCTCGCCGTCGGGATGCCGGCTCCGGGTCGGCCCCGTCACTGCCGGCTCCGGTCGGGTTGCGGCTCGGCATTGCCGCGGTGGACGACGTCGTACACCACCCGCCTCGGCACACCCGACCGGCGGGCCACGTCCGCGACCGCATCCTTGCGTCGTACGCCGGCAGCCTCCTCGGCACTGACCAGGGCAGCCAGCGTGGCCGGGTCGGTGACCGGGACCTCCGCCTCGGCACCGGCAACGACGACCGTGACCTCTCCGCGGACGCCGGCGGCTGCCCAGTCGGCGAGCTCCGCCAACGGCCCGCGACGTACCTCCTCGTGGGTCTTGGTCAGCTCTCGGCAGACGGCCGCGGCCCGACTCGCACCGAACGTGTCCGCCATCGCTGTCAGCGACTTGGCGGTGCGATGCGGAGCCTCGAAGAACACCATCGTCCGCGGTTCGGCGGCGAGCTCGGCCAGGCGCCGAAGCCGCTCCCCTTGCTTGCGTGGCAGGAAACCCTCGAAGCAGAACCGGTCGACCGGCAGCCCGCTGACCGCGAGCGCGGTCAGCACCGCAG